>JBDTAE010000255.1:0-6856 GCA_039924785.1 Gemmatimonadaceae bacterium
TCGCACTCGCACCCGACGCCGCGGATCGACCGCATCTTCCTCGGGACCGTGGAGCACTTTCAGGTCGGCGCCGGGCTGTCTGGGTCGACGCTGGGTTGGTCGACCGCGTTTTAGGCGGCCGGGCGGGGTTCGCCGCCTCGCAACCAAGTGAACAGGCGGTCGAAAGACCACGTTCGGCACATTCGGGGTGAAATTAGGGCGTGCTTGGAGCAGACCGGGCTGTTACTTTCTGTCCAGTTGAGCCTCCCACCCGAACGTGAAGAGCCAAATGCCTTCGTTCCCCCGAAGAATCCTCGGCATGCTCGCCTTGGCGGCGAGTGCCACGACTGTTGCGGCCAAAACATCGCACGCCCAGCTCGTCGACTTCCAGGTTGGACCGTTCGGCAGTTGCTACGATTACTCGTGCTTCACGCAGGGCTATCGCTTCGACTTCTTCGCCGGCGGCTGGGGAATCGACGACCAAGGGTCATCGGGGTTCAACCGCTCGGGTAACGCGTCGAGCGGCGTTCTCGGCGCCGACGGTGCGTCCTTTGCGCCCATCCCGCCGGACTTCGAAACGCCGACGGTCACCGTCACGATGTCGAAGGCGGACGGAAGCACGTTCAACATTTACTCATTCCTCGCGGCGGTCGGCGATCCCGGCGCCATCGGCCCGTCGTCGATGGATATCATCGGAACGCTGGCAAGCGGCGGAACGATCTCGACGACCATTACGATCTTCCATTATTACACGTCGTACGCGCTGCTCGGGTTCGAGGATCTGACGTCCGTCGATTTCACGAATTCGGATGCCAGTTCTATAACGGGCGCTGTGGGCCTCTCGCTCGATAACATCGAGACGACGCCGGAGCCAGCGTCGGTTGCACTCGTTGCGACGGGACTGGTGGGACTCGGCGTGGTGGCTCGCCGCCGGAAGAAGCAGAAGTAGCCTGCCCTACCCGGCTCGCGCGGCGGCTCCGGCCAGCACCCCGGTCACCGCCGCGCGAATCTTCGGCAACAGCGCTTCGATGTCTGCGACGGTCACGATGCCGATCGAGATGCGGAACCAACCCGTCTCGCCCGCCGAGCCGAACGCGCCGAATGGAATGATGGCGAAACCGGCTTCGTGAAGCAGATACCGGCGGACATCGTCGTCGGTCGCGAGCGTGTCGCCGTCGGCGGTTTGCATTCCGTGTAGCGCAAAGCGCGCGCTGACGTAGATCGCGCCTTGCGGGCGGATCGAGTCGACCGGGAGTCCGTCGGCCTTCATGGCCATCAAACCGTCGTAGAACGCCGCGAGGCGAATCGCCAATTCGTGCTGAATGTTGGCGGTATAGCGGTCAACCGCCGCATGGTCGACGAGCAGCTTCGCCGTGGCGACTTGTTCGGCGCGCGGCGCCCATGCGCCCACGTGCGCGGAGACATCGTTCATGACGCGAATGACATCCTCCGGCCCCACGGCCCAGCCGACGCGAAGTCCCGTCGCGGCGAAGGCTTTGGATATTGCGTCGACGAGCACGACGTACGGTGCCATCGCGGGCCGGAGGGAAATCGGATTGACGTGCGTCGCTCCACCGACGGTCAGCATCCAATAGACCTGATCGTATAGCACGAACAGCGGGCGCTCAGCAGGACCGCGCCGCGCATTCTCCTCCAGCACGAGGTCACAGATTTCGCCCAACTGCTCCGCACTCATGACCGTGCCCGTGGGATTTAGCGGCGAATTGAGGGCGAGCAGTCGGGCACCGCGGAGATGCGGTCGCAGCGCGGCGGCGGTTGGCAGAAAGGCCGTCGACGCGTCGCATTCGATCATCACGGCGTCGGCGCCGGTGAGCTGGCAGTAATACTGATTGTTCCAGTTCGGCACGCCGAACACCACGCGATCGCCGGGATCGATGAGTGCGCGGTACGCCGTGTAGATGACGGGCCGTGCGCCGCCGGTGACGAGAATGTTCTCGACGTCAAAATCGGCGTTCCATCGATGTTTATAGAACTCTACAATCGCCGATCGAAGCTCATCCATGCCGGCCGGCGGCGGGTACGTGGACTCGCCGTGGCGAAGTGCGTCGACCGTTGCGTCTTCGAGCAAGCGCGGGATAGGAAACTGCTCGGAGCTGAAGTCGCCGACGCTCAGGTTGGCGATGTCGTGGCCCTGCTGCGTGAGGTCTTTCACCTCGCCCGCGATCTGGAGGATCGCTGAGCCACGGAGTGTTTTGGAGAGTTCGGAGAGTCGGTTGGTCATAGACGGAAAATGCCCGCGAGCGATTGTGATCGGAAGGGTTTGTCCCACAGGGTCCTGGAACTGCGCTCGGAGGATGCGCCTCCCGAGAAGATGCTCCTTCGGATCAGGGGACATCCTCCACGTATTCCGACCATCGGCCACGGACAAGACCGCGCCGCACGGCACGAGCCCAGTTGCCTACGGCGCGACCTCATAGAATGCGACGTCCTTCTCGCGCTCCAACGCCCAGCGCAGTCCCCACGAATCTTCGAACAGGATGAGCGGATTCCCTTTCGCGTCGTAGAGCAGCATGCGTCCGCGGTCTTTCGCGATGCGCTCGATTTCCGCCTGCGGACCAACGACCCATCGTGGATAGCGCGCCGTGATGCGCTCGAGTCGCGTCATCGCGCCATACTCGTGCTCGAGGCGATGCAACATCACGTCGAATTGCAGCATGCCGACCGCGCCGACGATCGGGGTTGGCCCGGAGGTCTCCGTGCCCGACGTGAAGAACACCTGCGCAGCACCCTCTTCGGTGAGCTGTCGAAGGCCGGCATCGAGCTGCTTCCGCTTCATCGGATCGGTGAGGATGATGCGCGCGAAATGCTCCGGCGCGAAGCGCGGAATTCCGCTGAACTCGAGGTCGGCCTCTTCGGACAGCGTGTCGCCGATGCGCAGCGTCCCGCGATCGAGGACGCCGATGACATCGCCCGGCCACGCTTCTTCGACGGCGGTGCGCTCGCGCGCGAGGAACTGCTGCGGCGACGCGAGTCGCATCAGCTTTCCGCTACGGACGTGCTTTACCTGCATGCCCGCCTCGAACCGTCCGCTGCAGATTCTGACGAACGCCACGCGATCGCGATGCTTCGCGTCCATGTTTGCCTGAATCTTGAATACGAATCCTGTAAACTGCTCGTCGGTCGGATTCACGATGCCGATTGTCGATTCGCGGGGCGCGGGTTCCGGCGCGAGATCCAGAAATTCCGTCAGGAACGGCTCGACACCGAAGTTCGTGAGCGCGCTGCCGAAGAACACCGGCGACAACTCGCCGGAGAGCACGGCGGCTTCGTCGAATGGATGTCCGGCTTCGTCGAGCAGGGTGATATCGTTGACGAGGCGATCGTGCGAATCGGCGCCCAAGAGTTCGCGGAGCGCGGGATCTCCGAGCGAGCCGACGTGCGTTGTCGCGCGGCTCGCGCCGTGATCTTCGGCGCGGTCGAACAGGTGGATCTGCTTGCGGCGCCGGTCGTACACGCCGACAAAGGCGCCGTCCTTGTGAATGGGCCAGGTCACCGGATGGCAGGTGATCTCGAGGTCGGCCTCGACGTCGCTGATGAGTTTGAGCGGATCCTCGCCCGCGCGGTCGCACTTGTTCACGAACGTGAAAATCGGCATTCGACGTCGTTTACACACCGCGAAGAGTTGCCGGGTGCGATCTTCGACGCCTTTGCGGTTGTCGAGCAGCATGACGGCGCTGTCGGCAGCCACGAGCGTGCGGTACGTGTCCTCGGAAAAGTCCTCGTGCCCCGGCGTGTCGAGGAGGTTGATGTGGAACCCCTCGTACTGGAACTGCATGACGCTCGACGTCACGGAGATTCCGCGTTCCTGCTCGAGCTTCATCCAGTCGCTGGTCGCGTGGCGCGCGGCGCGGCGCGACTTGACGGACCCGGCCAGGTGAATTGCTCCGCCGTATAGCAGGAGCTTTTCCGTGAGCGTGGTCTTGCCGGCGTCGGGATGGCTGATGATCGCGAAGGTCCGCCGGGTGTGGACGGCGTCGCGCAGTTGGCGGAGTTTGGCGGGTGTTTGGACGTCGAGCGACAACGGAACTACCTAGATTCGAGGAGTACGAAAAGCAACGGAGCGGTCAGACGCACCGAAGACGACGTGGACAGAACGCAGCGAGGGCCCGACCACGCAGGATCAGGCCCTCGTTGACGGTGCGAATCCCTGTAATTTAACGACGAAACACGCTAAAGGAGCGTACGGGTGACACCCTGGGTCAAGCGGCTGATCATCGCAAACGTGGTGGTCTACTTCCTCGAGCAGACTGTCAACGGGCTGGAGGCGCAGTTGGCCTTCGTTCCCATGTTCGCTTTTAGCCACCCCTGGACGTTCGTGACGTACATGTTCGCGCACGCATCGTTCACGCATATTCTGTTCAACATGTTCGCGCTGTTCATCTTTGGACCCCGCGTCGAAGACCGGCTCGGCGCGCAGCGGTTTCTGACGCTGTACACGATCTCTGGTATAGCGGGCGCGATGTTGTCGATGGTCTTCGCCAGCCGGTCGGGCGTGGTCGGTGCGTCGGGCGCGATCTGCGGAGTGACGCTCGCATTCGCCTGGTTCTGGCCCAACATCGAGATTCTGATCTGGGGCATTTTGCCGGTGAAAGCATGGATTCTCGTGGCGATCTTTGCGGTCGCTTCGATCTTCAGCGGTTTCGGGGGCTCACGAGGCGGGATCGCCGATTTTGCGCATCTCGGCGGCTATCTCGGTGCGGCGGTATACCTCTGGGCATTAGGGACCTTCCGCGGCTCGAAGAATTTTCGCTCGAAGGCGGTTCCCAAAGTCGACAGAGACGTCTTGGCGAACTACAAGAAGGTCGATCTCTCGTCGATTCACGCCGTCAATCGCGAAGAAGTGAATCGCATTCTCGACAAGATCAGCGCCAAGGGTATCGGCAGTCTGACGTCGGAAGAGAAGATCTTTTTGTCGAACTTCGTTCCGATGGATGACCGGGTGCCGCCGGTCAGTTAGTCGCGCGGCGTTTCGACATGCGCTTACGACTGAGTGTCTCAGGGGAGCCGCGGAATCCGCGGAGACTGCGGAATACCGCTGATAATGCCGTATGAATCTGCGGGAGTCGTTTCGCGGGACCTTCGTCGGCGATGCATTTGGACGCGGCGGCTCAGCGCCGGAACTGCGACGAAGCATGGTAAACGCCAAGCGAAGGCCTTGATGTCTTGAGGAAGAAAAAAGGAAAGCGGGACGACGACAGGCCAGGGGCAAAGAAGAAATAGAGAAGCTTCTTACGCGCACATTTCTCGCGCTCGCGTCGGGAGCATTCCGCGGTATTCCGCGGGCTCCGCGGATTCCGCTGCGAATGCTGTTGCGGTTCGTCGTCTGCCGATGGACGACAAGGGTTATGGCAGAAAAAAACGTCTCCTACGAGAGCCCCATCACCTCGAGCAATCGCATCGCATTTCGACCAGTGGCCGGCCCGGGCTGCAAACGATAGTCGAACGACACATTTGGCGCTCCGTCCCTCTCACCGAACTGCGCACTGAAGTGGACATTATGCCGCCGTCCGGCCAGCGACGGCTCGCGCGCAAGCTCGACATCGTGCGTCGATACAACGCCGATCGCCCCCGCCTGAATTAGCCGAGCGAGCACGCTGGCCACCGCGACGTGCCGCTCCTCGCTGTTCGTGCCGCGAAGCATCTCGTCGACGACATAGAGCACCGGCGCCCCACTCGCGATTTGAGAATCCTCAACAATCCCCTTCACCCGCATCAACTCTGCCATGAACAACGACACACCGCTCTCCAACGCGTCGATGGCGTGAATGCTCGTTCGGAGACGCACGCGAATAGTTCGCATGGCGCTCGCGCAGACCGGTGCGCCGAGTTGTGCCAATAGCACGTTCAGTCCAATCGCGCGAAGGAGCGTGCTCTTCCCCGCCATGTTGGGACCCGTCACGAGCAAGACGTCGCCGCGGGGGCCGAACGAAACGTCGTTCGTCACACGCGTGCTCTCGGAAAGCATCGGATGCGCGAGGCCGCTGCATTCGATGACGTCGCGGCCGGCCGGCTCGATGTCTGGGAACGTCCAACCCGGATTGTCGTAGCCGAGTGTTGCGAGCGCCGCGTGGGCTTCGAGCTCGCCGAGCGCAGTGAGCCACTCCGCGACGCCGGCGCCGTGCGCGTGTCGCCAGCGATCGAGCGCGTCGAGCACGTGCGCGTCCCACAGGACCACTGCCTGCGCGATCGCGTGGGCCATCGGCGAGAAACGAAGGTCGCCAAAACTAACGATGGATTCGAGACGACGCAGCGCGGCGGCGGACCGACCGCGCTCCATGCGGTCCTGAAGTGCGTTGAGTCCGGCGGAGGCGAAGGTTGGCTCTGCCGATTCGGCGAGAAGATCGGCTACGCCATGAATGCGGCGATCGGCCGTCGCAATATCCGCGAGAATGGCATCGATTCGCTTCTTCGACCGATGGGCGGTCGCGAGGTTGATAGCAAGAAGGATCATCGCGGCCGCCGACGGAATTCGGTTCGACACCGCGAGCACTATTGCGACGACCGTAACGACGGCGAGAATCCTCGCCGCCCATGGCTGCGAGCTTTCCGCGGCGACGCTCGCTGCCCATCCCTTGAAACCGTTTAGCGACGTCGTTCGACCTCGCACCCGGCTTGCGAAAACACTCATGCGTTCACGCCAATCCGCATGCGGGACGAGCTCGCGTACGGCAGTTTGTCGCGTTGCAATGGTGTCGAAATCCGCCGGCTCGGTCGACGTGAGCCAGTTCCACACGGTCGGCGCCCCGGCAAACGGTGTGAGCGGAGGCAGTAGCCGCACGAGCGACTGCGGTCCCACCACGTGCAGTTCCACAGCCTGCTGCGGCGGATTGAATTCGTCGAACCACGTTGGCACGGG
>JBDTAE010000256.1:0-3596 GCA_039924785.1 Gemmatimonadaceae bacterium
GTCGCTCGATGTCGTCGACCGCTGCCTGATCGCGACCGACAGCAACGAGGTCGCCGACGTCGTCAACGAGTACGGCGCCGAGGTGGTGATGACGAGCGACGAGCACCGCTCGGGCACCGATCGCATCGCCGAAGTCGCGCGTCGGCCCGAGTATGCCGACTACGAAGTGATCGTGAACGTGCAGGGCGACGAGCCGTTCGTTCCTCGCTCGGCAATCACCGGCGCGGCGCGTCTCGTCATCGATCAGAGTTTTCCCATCGGCACCGCGGCCGTTGTCGCCGGCGCGAACGTGTTGCGCGATCCCGATACGGTGAAGGTCGTTGCCGCGCGCGATGGACGCGCCATGTATTTTTCGCGAGCGCCGATTCCGTACTTGCGGGAGAGTGCGGACGCCGCGTTGCACGAGTCGCTGATCTGGCAACACATCGGCGTCTATGCGTACCACTGGTCGGTGCTGCAGAACTGGGTGAGCTTGCCGGCCTCTCCGCTCGAGCAGATCGAGCGGCTCGAGCAACTTCGTCCGCTCGCGGCGGGTGTGCCTATCGGAGTGTCGTTGATCGACGAGCCTGCGCCGCTCGGGATCGACACTGAAGATGACCTTGCGCGCGCGAACCGCGACTGGACCGCTTCCTAATCAGGTGATTTCGATGATCGCGACACGTCCGCAGACCACCAAGTACATCTTCGTTACCGGCGGGGTCGTCTCGTCACTCGGAAAGGGAATCGCCGCCGCTTCACTGGGGCGATTGCTCGTTGAGCGCGGACTTCGCGTGTCGATGCTGAAGTTCGATCCCTATCTCAACGTCGATCCCGGGACGATGTCGCCGTTCCAGCACGGCGAAGTGTTCGTCACCGACGACGGCGCGGAGACGGATCTCGACCTCGGCCATTATGAGCGTTTCATCGATCGCGCGCTGTCGCAGTCGAACAACGTCACGACGGGTCGCATCTATCTCAACGTCATCACCAAAGAGCGCCGCGGGGAGTTCCTCGGCGCAACAGTGCAGGTGATTCCGCACATCACCGACGAGATCAAGAACGCCATTCGTCGGCTGTCGCCCGAGATGGACGTCATCATCGTCGAAGTTGGCGGCACGGTCGGCGACATCGAGTCGCAGCCGTTTCTGGAAGCCATTCGTCAGTTTCGTCACGAAGTCGGCCGAGAGAACGCGATCTTCGTCCACCTCACGCTGCTGCCCTATATCGCGGCCGCGGGCGAGATGAAAACGAAGCCGACGCAGCACTCCGTGCGCGAGTTGATGCAGCTCGGCATTCAGCCGGACATCCTCATCGTTCGCAACGAGCGACCGATCTCCGACGACATCAAGCGCAAGATCGCGTTGTTCTGCAACGTTGAATTCGGCGCCGTCATCGAGAGCCCCGACGTTCGCACCATCTACGAGATCCCGCTTCGTTTTCACGAGCAGGGTTTCGACGAGAAGGTGCTCCAGAAGTTTGGGCTCGAGCGTCCGGCGCCGTCGCTCACCGCGTGGCGCGAGATTGTGGAGCGCATTCTCGTGCCGCATGAGCGCATTCGAATCGGCGTCGTTGGCAAGTATACCGACTATGCGGATTCGTATAAGAGCGTGCAGGAAGCGCTCATTCACGGCGGTATCGCGAACGACGTCGGTGTCGACATTCAGTGGCTTTCGAGCGACAATTTCACGTCGCCGGAACGCGCCGCGGACATTCTCGGCACGGTCGACGGGCTGCTCGTGCCGGGCGGGTTCGGCGTTCGCGGCGTCGAAGGGATGGTCGAAGCGATCAAACACGCTCGCGTAAACGGCCAGCCATTCTTCGGCATCTGTCTCGGCATGCAAACGGCGATCATCGAATTCGCGCGCAACGTCCTCGGGCTCGGCGACAGCCATTCGATCGAGTTCGCGCCGGAGTGCGATAATCCGGTCATCTCGCTGATGGAGTCGCAACAGCATGTCACCGACATGGGCGGGACCATGCGGCTCGGGGCATATCCGTGTCGTCTCACTCGCGGATCGAAGGCAGCGGAGATCTACGGACAGCCGGAGGTGAGCGAGCGTCACCGGCATCGATACGAAGTCTCTAACAAGTATCGTGATCAATTCGTGCAGAACGGGTTGAAGCTGAGCGGCCTGTCGCCGGACGGGCAGCTGGTCGAGATCGTCGAGCTCGCGAACCATCCGTGGTTCATCGGTTGCCAGTTCCATCCGGAGCTGCAGTCGCGCCCCACGCGTCCGCATCCGTTGTTCTCGGGCTTCATTGCCGCGGCGATGAAGGCCAAGCGCAACCGTGGCAGCACGCGGAGCGCCGCGTCGTTCGTCGAAGCCGCGGACTGATCGTGGCGCAGCCCTTTCGCAGCGACGCGCTGTTTCTCATCGCGGGGCCGTGCGTCCTTGAAGACGACGCGCTGAATCTGCGCGTCGGCGAGCATCTCGCGCGATTGGCCGAATCGGTTCCGGGTGGGATCATCTACAAAGCGAGCTTCGACAAGGCAAATCGATCGAATGCTGGCGCGCATCGCGGACCGGGTCTCGACGAAGGGCTCGCCGCGCTCGACCGCGTTCGCGCTGCGACTGGTTTGCCGATTCTGACCGACGTGCATCTTCCGGAACAATGCGCGCCGGCCGCCGAGGTTGTCGACGTGTTACAGATTCCGGCGTTCCTCTGTCGACAGACGGATCTTCTCTTTGCCGCTGGAGCAACCGGCAAAGCGGTGAACGTGAAGAAGGGCCAGTGGATGCAGCCGGAAGGGATGCGCGGCGCGGTCAACAAGGTGCGTGCGGCGCGCCGGGCGATGGAGCAACTGCCTTCGGCGATCGGCCAGCGGTCGCATGCCGTCGCCGTGACTGAGCGCGGTTCGTTCTTCGGCTATGGCGATCTCGTGGTCGACATGCGGAGCTTCGTTCGGATGCGCCAGGCCTGCGACGCACCAGTAATCTTTGATGCGACGCATAGCGTGCAGAAGCCGGGGCAGGGCGAAGGCGGTTCGAGCGGCGGCGCGCGCGAGTTCATCCCGCCGCTTGCGCTCGCGGCGTGCGCCGCCGGCGCCGACGGTCTGTTTATGGAAACGCACCCCGACCCGGATAACGCGCCGAGCGACGGGCCGAACATGGTGCCCCTCGATGAGCTCGACGATCTCGTGAAACGCGCCGTCGACATCTGGGCGCGAGTCAAACAGTGATCGACCCGGAGCTTGCACGCTCCATTCGGCTCGTGGCATTCGACGTCGATGGAGTGATGACCGACGGCGGTATCTACCTCGGCGACGTCGACGGCAAGCGTCTCGAGTTCAAGCGCTACGAGATCCAGGACGGACTTGGCATCGCGATGCTGCGCCTCGTGAAGATTCCGGTGGCGATCATTACGGGTCGCGTGTCCGAGAGCGTGCGGCTTCGTGCCGAGGAGCTCGGCGTCGACGACGTTGCCCAGGATCCCGATGGATACAAGCTGTCGGGCTTCATGAGCATCCTCTTACGGCACGGAATCGATCCGAAAGAAACGGCGTTCGTCGGCGACGATTTTCCGGACATGTCGATCCTGCGAATCGTCGGCTTGCCGGTGGCCGTGGGCAATGCCGTGCCCGAGATCCGCGCAATTGCCAAGCATCAGTTGACGCG
>JBDTAE010000257.1:0-18774 GCA_039924785.1 Gemmatimonadaceae bacterium
TTCTGCTCCGCACTCGGTCGAGACGATCGGATGACGTGCGTTCGCTGAGTGCGATTGCCGAGGAGGAAGATCAGCGCCATTTCGCGCGCGCGTTCGCCGCGGGCGACGAGCGATTCGCACACTTTGCCGGCGAGCGAGTTGATGACGAAGAGCAGTCGCTCAGGATCCTTGAGACCGTATTCCACCCATTCGACCGACGCGCTTGGCAACGCGCGGAGTGGAATGCGAAAGAGGAAACGCTCATGATCGGCTCGCGCGCGCTCCCAGAGCCGAACGCCCTCGATGCCAAGGCGCACTTCGATCGACTCGGCTTCGAGTGTGGCGAACCCGCCGCAGGTTTCGATACCGAGTCCTTTGAGCAGCGCGAGCAGATGTTCGGACGGCGAGAGCACGTGCAAGCCATACGGCGCGATGAACGCGCGGTCTTGTCCCGCTTTGACGACCGTGAGCGGTGTGGTGCCATTCACCGCGGCGACTTCCGCGGCCGTCGACGTGACGGCGACGCCGGCGCGTGTGTCGTCGAACCCGTAGTCGCTCGCGACGCGCAGCAGCGCTTCGGCGAGCGGACCGCCGTGCAAGCCGCGGGCGTCGGCCCAGACGAGGCCGCGTTCACCGACGGCGACGCGCGGTGCTTGTCCCAACAGGCTTGCGACGAGATCAGCGGGGAAGTCCGCGCCGGTCGGCCAGCTCGGATTCCAGAGACAGACGTAGCTCATGATGCATGACCGGAATAGGAAAATCTGTATGTGCGCTCGATCCCACGGATCGCACGCCGACGCGAACGACGGCGTTCTCGGCTTCCGCGGGGTCGCCGAAGGGCGTGCGTTTCCAGCGATAGGAGAGCAGGCGCGACGTGAGACGCACGCTCGCCATGGCCGCTGTGGATCCGACGGAGACGAGCGCGGTGCCGCCTTCGCGCGCGGCGCGTGTGAGCCGCACCGGTTCGGTGCCGGTGGGTTCAACACCCGCTAATATGAGAAGTGAAAACCCTCCAGAGCGCAGCAGTTCTTCCGCGGCGCGCAGGGCGTGGAGGCGTGATGAAGGTCGAACGAGATAAGTGCCGCCTCGGTCGGTCTCCCAGAACGCGCCGGCGACGGTGAGTCCGCCGTCGATCCATGCGGCGCGCTCGCCGGCTGCGACGACAGCGCGACACGAGGCGCGCAGAATTGCGGTGGCTCCGCCGAGTGGTGCCCAGACCGAGAGTCGTCCGCGTGGGAATCCGCCGTTGGGGAGCACGCGATCGAGTTCACTGATTCCCGTGGCGACTTCTTCCGTGGTCCGCGCACCGCCGGGGATTCCGGTGATCGGCGTGGCGTCCGGAAATCGCTGTTGGATCAGTGCGCGGAGCGCGGCCACGGAAGTCGACATGAGGGGGGAAGAAGTTATACCGAATAAAAACCGAAAGCAAGGAGGATTCCCACAATTGTCGACTCGAGTTGAGTGCCCAGCCAGGAATGTGATCTGTCGTTAATGGCGAGGGCGTCTAGGGCGTTCTTGACGAGCTGGAGGAATCGACTGATACGAGTTCTATGTGGCGATCCCACCGCTCGCGTTTCCGGAGTCAGCTATGCCTGATCCAACGGCAAGCTGAGTTGCTCAGCTCCCGCGAACCGACGCTCCACCAGCTCCGCCGAATCAGGCGCCCGTCCGTATCGACCATATAGAACGCCGTACTTCTCGCACAACGCCCGCATCGTCACCGACAACCACGTGCTGTACTTCTTGCTCACGTGCGAATCCGACGCGTACGTCCTGCGATACCGCTTGGCGAGATGCGGAAACTCCGCGTCGATGAACGGGAGATACCGCAGCCGCGCCGACGACTGCAACCGCAGCGCACACGCATTGACGTACGACGCGCCGCGCTCGCCAACGGCGACGACGAGCCGCTCCAACGCGTCCGGCGCATCGGTGATCGCTGGAAGCACCGGCATCACGTTGATTCCGGTTTCTATATCAGCTTCGCGTAAACGCGCCAACGCCCGCAACCGAGCCTCGGGCGTCGGCGCACGAGGCTCGAGACGGCGCGCGAGCTCCCGGTCGAGCGAGATCAGCGACAGGTGGATCGACAGCTTCGAGATGCGGTTGATTCGACGAAGCAAATCGATGTCGCGCGTGATCAACGGACTTTTCGTGATGATGCAAATCGACAATCCCGGATGCTCCGCGAGCGTCTCCAGAATCTTCCGCGTGATCTTGAACCGGCGCTCCGCAGGCTGAAACGGGTCGGTCGCCGTGCCGATGACGATCGTCTCGCCCTTCAGAAGCCCGAGATGCCGCTCCGAACCGTGACGCAAACTCTGTCTCAATACATCGGCGGCGTTTTGCTTCACGAAGATGCGCCGCTCGAACGCAAGCCACGGCGGCATCGTATCGCGGGCCATTTGCAAATCCTCATGCTCGGGATTCGCTGTCGCGTTGCGGTCGAGCACATACCGATGCGCGTACCTCGCGTAGCAGTATGCACACCCGAACGCGCACCCAACGTATGGATTGATCGCCCAGAAGCCCATCCCAGTGGCCTCGGGCGTGCTCAACACAGATCGCGCGATGCTGCCGAAGTAGCGAATATCCTTCTGTTCGCCCACCATCGGCAGCGGAAGGCCGAGGATGTCTGCGCCGAACAACGCATCCTGCTTGACTGTTGCTTTTGTTTTGCCCATCTGCCACGCACCTTCAGAGACCTGGAGCTCACTATACCGAACAAAAACCGAAATTACAAGATACTCGCGGTTGCGCTCGGACTGCTCGCAATCGTCGCGGCGTGGATCGGCACCGGCGGAGCTGGTCCCGGACTCGATCCCGACGCCGCGTCGTATCTCTCTGCGGCCGAGTCGTTTGCGCACGGAAAGGGGCTCGTTATTCCCATGGCCGAGTGGAGCGACCCGGAGCCGACCTCGACACTGGCACACTTCCCGCCGGGCTACTCAGTCGCGATCTCGGCGCTGATGCTGTTCGGCGCCGAACCAGCGCAGGCGGCGCGTGCACTCGACGCGCTTTCGGCGGGCGCGACGGTGTGCGCGATCGTGCTCGTCGTCGGCGGGACCGTGGGGTTTATTCCGGCCACCGTCGCCGGCGTCGCAATTCTGGTGTCGCGGCCGATCGTGCTTGTGCACCTCTCGGTGCTGAGCGAACCGTTGTTTCTCGCGTTGCTCGCGCTGACACTTCTCGCCCTGACGCGTCGCGCGCCCCCGGTGGTGTCCGGAATACTTGCCGCGGTCGCGGCGCTCGTTCGCTATGCGGGCGTTTCCGTCGGGGCGGCGGTCGTGCTGTGGGAGCTCCTGTCACCTGGCGAGCTCAAACGCCGAATCGCGCGCGCAGCGATCGCGGTCGCGCCAACGGTGGTGCTGCAAGGGGCGTGGACGATCTACGTCAGCGCGACGAGCGGACCAAAAAGCATTCGCGAATTAGGAATCTATCATGGGTTCGGCGCTACGCTGGCGGAAGGCGGACGAACGATCGCCGCGTGGCTCGCGCCGACATCGGACGAGCCAGGCATCGCGCGACTGTGGATCGGCGCGCTATTGGTGGTCGCAGCTGGAACGCTGGTCGCGCTCGGCGTTCGCCGCGCCATTCGTGAGAAACATCCGGCCCTTCGCGCGCTCGCGGCCTGCGGATGTTTGCTCGCGTGCTATGCGGGCGTGGTCGTCGTGTCGCGCCTCGTTGCCGACGCGGGCATTCCGTTCGATGAACGTATCCTATCGCCGGCCGTTCTGCTGTGCACCACCGTCGCGATCATCGCGATCGCGGTGCTGTGGCCGCACGCTGGACTGATCGTCCGCTGGCTGTCGATGGCGGGATTCAGCGCATGGGCCGGACTCTCCGCGGCGGCCAGCACGACCGACGCGATCTTTGCGACGACGGAAGGATCCGATTTCGCGAACACGCAGTGGCGCGACTCCGAAACGATTGCGTGGACGCGCGAGCACGCGACAGATCTCCCCGTGTACTCGAACTGGCCGGCGGCGCTGTACTTCCACGACCATCGCGCCTCGTGGATGCTTCCGGAAACCGACGATCCAAAAACTCTAAAGGCGTTCGTCGACACGTTGACGGCGCGCCACGCGTTCGTCGTCGCATTCGATGCCGAGAGTCCCGATGGACCAACGCCGGAGCAGATCGCGCAACGGGTGGGGCTGCGGGTGATGATCCGACTGAAAGACGGAACGATCTACCGGCCGCCGTACGCGCCGGGCGAAATCATCTCACCGTGAAGCCGAGTCCAACGTCGAGACCGCCGTCGTCACGGGGGCGCGCGAAAAAGTTGGCGTAGTGTGGGTCGCGCCACATTCGAAAAGTGTGAAGCGCGGACACGCCGCCGAAGATCGCGGTGATTTCGAGCTTGTTCAGCGCATGCGTGCGCGCCATGAAATCGACGTCGCTCACCGAGCCCGTACGCCCGATCGTGAGATAGAACAAGGTCGTCCCGATGCCGCCGCCGAGCAGCCCGCGCTCGAACGCGGAACCGCGGTTGTGCGGAATGTCGAGGATCGCTTCGTCGAGCAGGTTCTGCACGGTCAACCCGGCCGCCGAAAACAGAAACTGTTCGTGCGGCTCGGTGTGCGAATTGATTCCAGAGTAGATCGTTGGCCGGAGCTTGTCGAAGCCGAACGTCGGATTGTGCCCGTACGCCAGCGCAACGCCGATGTGCCCCATCTCGTGCAGCATAATGCTCGACACCGCGCCGAGCGTCAGATTTCGCCAATAGTGCGGAGATACGGGCGCCACAGGGGCCGGCACGGAGTCGGCTGCCTGTGCCTTGACCGCGTGCGGCGCGAAACCGATCACTGCGACGAAGCAGACGCGACGGACAACTCGTACGACGGTCATGATGGCTCGCCGCGCTTCGGCGTGGTAACATCCCGCTGGCCGTTCACGCACCTGAACCCCATGGCTCCTCATGCGACAGAAACTTTCAGATCTCGAAATACAGCGCGCACTCGGCGGACTCGCCGGTTGGTCGCGCAAAGGAGACGCGTTGGTGAAGACCTTTGCGTTCGAACGCTTCGCCGACGGCATCAGATTCGTGGATCGCGTCGCCGCGATTGCCGATGAGATGGATCACCATCCGGACATCGACATTCGGTACACGAAAATCGCGATGTCGCTGTCGACGCATGATGTCGGCGGAATCAGCGCGTCCGACCTGACGTTGGCCGAGCGGATCGAACGCGCCGTGGCAGGCTAGGTCGCCGCGCGGTTAGCGCCGGCGTCCGCCAAGAAGACTCACGATGAACAGGAACATGTTCAGCAAGTCCAGATAGATGCTCACCGCGGCGAGCACGTAGTCGTCCTGCCCGTACATGCCGGAGCGCGTGATGCGCCACGTGTCGAACACGAGCAGGCCGGACATGACCATGACGCCGATCGCGGAGATCCACAGACCGCCCGCCGCGCTGCCGACGAACATGTTGATTACGATTGCGGCGATCAGCACGAACAATCCGACCATGAAGAAGCTGCCCCACGCGCTGAAATCGCGGCGGCTCGTCACGGCGTAGAGCGACAGCACACCGAACGCGCCAAAGGTCAGCAAACCTGCCTGTCCAAGAACGCCCGGCGCGTGTGCTTCGGCGGCGAGCATGAAGGGCGCGATGAAGATCCCCTCGATGAATGTGAAGAGGAAGGTCAGAACGAGATTCTTCGGAAACTCTCGCGCGGAGCGCTGCGCCATGATGAGCGGCGCGAACAAGCACGCGAACGCGATGAACGGATGCATCTTCACCGCGTCCTGCAAGACGGGCTGCGTCGTCGCGAACGCGACGCCGAGGATCGTGGTGATGACGCTGAGGAAGACCAGGCCATAAGTGCGCCGGACGAGCGTCGCGCGCTCGGCGCCGGTGCGAGTCTGCGTGGCGGATGCTGCGTATGAGAAGCCCATGATGAGCTTAAACTCCGTTGAAGTGCGTTCCTGACTGCGTACGCGGTACCGGGAATAATACCCCGAAACTTGGGGCCGGTGCCAGCGGACGCCAGGCGCTTAGTGCTCGGCGTGCGTGCCGCGAGTGGTGACGGAAACCGTACCGTTGACCGCGCGCATCTTCACGACGCGATTCGACGCGCCGATCTGGCCCTGCAGATGACGGCCGACGCGCGACCGTGGCGCGGCGCCGAGTGGAAAGGCGCTCGTGACGGTGCCGTTGACGACGGACAGGTCGAAGGCGCCCTGAAGATTGGCAGGCAGTTCGGCGCGAACGGTTCCGTTCGTCGTTTGGAGATGGACGGAATCAGCAGCTGAGAGCGAGTCGGTGGTGAGGTTGACGTTGCCGGTCGCGGTCGAAAGGGACAGCGGTCCGGAGACGTTGTTCGCGGTCACGGTGCCGGTCGCCGCGCGGGCAGTCACGCCGGCCGCCAGGCCATCGACCGTGACCGATCCGAAATCGGTCTTTGCGTCGACAACGACGTTCGCCGGGAGCTCAGCGACAAAATCGGCTCTGGCGTCGCTGCTGCGGTGAAACAGGCTGAACATCGTGAGGAAGCCGTTGGTCTGACGCCCGTGGTAGCCTTTGTCGCCACACTTTCCGCTCGCGCGCCACATGGCACACACGTAGTAGTCGTTGCCGACCTGATTTACCTGGAACTTGACGTCGCTCGAGCGGCTGTGCTTCCACTGCACGCCGCCGGTGACGTTGACGGACTGGTCGGGGCTGCGACGAACCACGATGTCGCCTGTGCCGTCGCGCAGGTGGACGACAGCGCCTGGCGGGAGCCGGTTCGTCCACTCGAAAGCGCGGTCGTTCGTTCCAGGGCGGGAGCAGGCCACCGCGGAGAGGATTGCGGCGGCCAAAATGGCGATGCGGTACTTCACGCGAGTCCTCCGGGGTACACAGGACATACGCGCATGGGCGGTGAAAGTTACGCGTCGGGCACGAACCGAATCAGCGTTTCTTCAGCTCGACCGACCCGTTGACCGTCTGGAGCTTGATTCTGGGGCCGCCCGGCTTGCCGATGTGGGCGCGAAGATGCCTGGGATTCAGTCGGCCGCTGACCGTGATGGGAAAATTGGTGTTTAGCGCGCCATTCACGGTCTGCAAGTCGACGTCGGCGCCAAAATCGCCGTCGAACTCAACGGAAATTGCGCCATTGACCGTCGTCATGTCCATGTTCGCGTCGGAGTCGACGCGGCCCAGCCGCGCGTGGATTCCACCGTTGACGTTGCTGGCGTTGACCGATCCGCCGGATGTGACAATCTCGAGCTCTCCGTTGATCGTGGAGCCCTCGACGTCGGACGTGGCGCCGTCGACGGTGACCGCACCGTTGATCGTCGCGACGGCGACCTTCACGCCCTTTGGAACCAGCACGCGAAACTCGACGCTGACGTCGTTGTCGCGGCTGTTGCGGTCATTGCGATCGTTGTGCGACTGGTAGCCGTGTTCGTCGCACGACGACCGTTCTCCCCACAATGCGCAGATGAGAACACTCTCATTGCCCGGTCCGTACTTCTTGTTCTCGAAACGCACGACCGACGGATCGCCTCGGCGATAGTGCTTCGTGGCGGTGACCTCGACATTGTCGCCCGAGGCCGCGCCGACGGTGATTGCGCCATTGAGATTCTGAACGCGAATCCAGCGGCCGGCGGGAACCTTTCCCGACCAGTTGTACGTGTCGCCGTTCGACTGCCCGGCGGCGGGCAGTGCGAGAACGGAGAGCAGGGCGATGGACCGAAGGGCGCGCATTATTTATTTCCCATTCGCAACTTCACATCTCCGCTCACGGTCTTCAAATCAAGACGTCGGCCACCGCTGCCGATGCGCGCGTTGATGCTGCGGCGGCTCATGCGACCGGTGCTCATGGTCATCTGGTAGTCGCTGTCCATGCTACCGCTCACGGTCGACATCGTAATGTCGGCGTCGAAGTTGCGCGGGAGCTCGAGCGAGACGTCGCCGCTCACGGTGTGAAAGGACAGGTCGCCGCGGCCGGTGAGCTGGTCGGCTTGTACTTCGATGTTGCCGCTGACGCTGTTCGCGCGGATCGAGGCGGCGCGCAAGCGGTCCAGGTTGACGTTGCCGCTGACCGAATTGGCGTCGACGTCGCCCTGCACGCCCGAGACTCGGACGTTGCCGCTGACGGAGCTCGCGCGGAGATTGATTGCCGCGGGCACGCTGACTTCGAGGTCGATGCTCGCGTCGTTTCTTCCGTGATGATCGCCGGAGGATGAGTTGCGTCCTTCACAACTGCTCGCGTCGTCATACAGCACGCAGACCACGAGTCCGTGCGACGTCTGTTCAACATTCGCGCGAACGCGATCGGCGTCGCGGCCGTGTTTGTATCCCGTGACTTCGACTCGTCCCGTCGTCGATGCGGTGACGCGCACTTCGCCGCTGACGTTGCTGACCGAAACGTCGCCGCCCGATGGCACGCTGCCGGTCCAGTGAAAGTCTCCGCTTTGCGCCGACGCGGGTATCGCGACGAGGGCGGCGAGCAGCGCAGAGAAGGGGAGAAGACGGTGGTTCATTGGAGTTACCTGATGGTTTGGGTGGATCAGAATCCGGTGCTCAGCGGCGAAGGTTCGCGCCGCGGCCGTTCGATGAAATGCTGATGTCGCCGCTGAAGGTGTCGGCGGTGATACGCGCCGCGCCGCTGCCGATGGAAAACGTGAACCGCTTTGCTTTCTGACTCCCAATCCCGTGCTCGCCGGGATTCAGCGTCATCGGAAACGCGCTGTCGATCTCGCCGCTCCACGTCGATACCGAGATCTGCGCGCCGGCGTCGCGCTGCACGTGCAGGCGCAGGTCGCCGGAATGCGTGCTCATCTCGTAACGGCCCTGCGAGTCGATCAATCCGTCGTAGGTCACGTCGCCGCTCGTCGTCTTGGCGCGCACGGTCTTCGAGGTCATACCACGCAGCTCGATCTCGCCGCTCACGGTGCCGATCTCGACGTCGCCGCGTTCGTCGGTCAGCCGTACGCTGCCGCTGATCGTCTGCACGGTCGCGTCGCCGTTGATCGAGTTCGCGGTGATGTCGCCTGAGAACGTGTTCGCCGACAGCTTGCCGACAACGTCTTCGACATGGAGATCGCCGCTCTGTGTGCGAGCGTCGACTGCACCGCGCGTGCCGCCCACGGACACGTCTCCAGAATGCGAGCTCGCGACGACGTGCACGCCGTACGGCACGGAGACCTCGACGTGCGAATCGCCGCCGCCGACGTCGACTGACACTCTCGAGCCGTTCGACGCGTCCATCCGAATGTTGCCACCGTCGCTCTCGGCGCGAATGTGTACGCCGTCCTTCGACCAACCCACGACCACCACGTCACCGCTGGTCGCGCTCACGCTCACGGTGCCGTTGCGCCCGATCGCAACCGTCGTGTCGATGTGCGTTTGGTCGATGCGATTGCTGCGGCGCCGCTGTTGGGCGCCCGCTTCGCCGGCGCCAAGGAGCACCGCAGCCGCGGCACATCCGACGGTGAGTCGACTCAACCGACCTACAAGAACGCTCATGCTCGTTCGGCGGGGCATGTTACGATCGCGACGAGAGAGTGGCTACCTTGCGCAGCAGTTGCACCTTCGTCTCGAGCGCGTCGTTCAACGATTCGATCAGAAACTTGCTCGCTGGATCTTTGCTCAGCGCGCCCTTGCACTGCGCGATTGCTTCGTCGATCACCGACAGGTTGTGTTCCACCACGCCGATCGTCGCGGAGTCGAGCTGCGGACGGCGCTTGTTGAGGATGTCGCGCAGTCCCGCGATCTCCGTGTCGAAGTCGGCCTGCGTTTGGGGCGCGTTCGCGACCTGCACCAACCCCGGATCGTTGGCGACGACCGCCGCGGGCGCGGACGAAACTCCCGTCGCGACGATCGACCGTGACGCGATTGCACGTGTCGTCATTTGATGCGTGATCGTCGCGGTCAC
Organism: Gemmatimonadaceae bacterium; assembly: GCA_039924785.1. Lineage (GTDB taxonomy): Bacteria > Gemmatimonadota > Gemmatimonadetes > Gemmatimonadales > Gemmatimonadaceae > JAQBQB01. The sequence goes on from JBDTAE010000257.1 coordinate 9,850, forward strand.
GGCGACCAACGCCGCCGCAGCGACGCCAATCATGACGCGGCTCCGCCACACCGGCGCGGCCGTGGCCATGTTCCGGGCATTCTTTAACTCAACGACCGGCGTCTCGATTCTCGAGGCAATGCCGGACCACAGGTCGCGGCTCGGCGCGAGCATCGGCAGTGCGGCGGCCGCCGCCGTATTCCGGCGAAGATCGGCAAGCAACTCACCGCAGTCGGCGCACGAGGCGGCGTGCGCCTCGATGGGCCCCCGCGTCGCGGCGTCCATGTCGCCCTCGAGATACTCAGCCAGCCGCTCCGCCAGCTCGTCGCATGTCATTGGTTTGCTCATCGGTTCATTGCCTCTCTCAGCAGGAGCCGCGCACGGTGCAACTGCGCTTTCGTGGCCCCAGACGTCACGCCGAGCATCTCGGCGATCTCTTCGTGTTTGTAGCCTTCGACGTCGTGCAGAACGAACACGCGTCGCGCGCCTTTCGGCAGTTTCTCGATCGCTTCTTCGAGGTCGAGCATGTCGCCCGGCGGAAGGGGAGATCCCACCACGCCGGCCATCGAGTCCATTCCCCCTGCTTCCTCATTCGTCTCCTCGAAGCGCGACCGCGATCGTCCGTCGCTCTTTCGCGCGTTCAGCACGACGTTGACGGTGAGTCGGTGGAGCCATGTCGAGAACGAGCTCTCCCCGCGAAACAGTCCCAGCTTTTCCCAGGCGCGAACGAAGACGTCCTGTGTCAGCTCTTCGGCGCGGTCGCGGTCGGCGACCATGCGAGCGCACAGCGAGTAGACTCGGTTGACATGGCGGCGGTAGACGCGTTCGAACGCAATCCGATCCCCGGATGCCGCGCGAGCGACGTCCGAATCACCGTTCTCTGGTGTTGCATGGTTCGAGGTTGCTTCGAAGATTGCCAATGCGATTGCCGCTGCCATAACCCCTGGGTCTCCATCCGTGCAAATCCGTTCACTGAATTGGACGGCTGGAAGGGGGAGAAGGTTTGAAAGGCGGTGCAGCGATTGGCGGCGGGCTACAGGCCGCAGCCGTTAGACGATCGCCAACAGATCACCAATGTCGTCCAACACCATTGTCGGGTTTCCGGGCTCGAGCTCGGCGCGCGTGCCCGCGCCCCATGTTGCCGCGACCGTTCGCACGCCGGCGGCATTGCCGGCGGCCAGGTCATGAATTGAATCACCCACGAAGATGGCGTTTTCTGGACGACAGTCCAGGCGATACAGCGCGATCTGCACCGGTTCGGGATCCGGCTTATGCCGCGTCGACGTATCGCATCCGACGATTGTGTCCATGTATCGAGCGAGCCCGACGAATGCGAGACCGCGCATGGCGAGCGCTTCGGATTTACTGGTGACGATGGCGAGCTCGTGTCCGCGCGCGCGGAGCTCCTTCACTGTTGTTACAACGTTGTCATAAGCGCGGATGAGCCGGTCGTGGTTCGCGAGTTGGTATTCGCGGTATGAGCCGAGGAGCAGCGCGAGGTCCGCTTCGTCGCGCGCGTAGCGGCGAAACATCGTGAAGAGCGGTATGCCGACGCCCGCGCGCCACTCGTCATCGGACGGCGGCACGCGATCGTTTTTCTGGAACGCGTAGCGCGCGGAATTGAGGATCAACTCGATCGAATCGAGGAGCGTTCCGTCGAGATCGAAGAGGACGGTGGGATGGCGAGGCGACACGGGCGCTTGCGTGGCTATCGAGGGCATGGCGATGCCGGAAGATAGCGGCTAGGATGAAGCGCATGTCCCCACGTGCCGCCTCGCAGACGCCAAAGCCCGCCACGCGGGAAATGAAGCGGCTGCTCATCACGCTTGTGATCGCTGTGATCGCGCTCGATAGCTCGGTCTTTGGTCTCTACTACGGATTTCACATCGCGGATCGCGTGGTGAAGACGCAGGAGACGTTCGTGGCCGTCTGGGTTGTGCTGACGCTCATCGTCGTCACGACGATGATGAAGAAAATCCGTCTGGCGCGCAGACGCAGCTGAGACCTGTTAGAAACCGCTAAATGCCGCGCGCGCCGACGAGAAGAACTGGCGCGCGCGAGACCGCAATGACTACGGGCGCGTCTTGGGCGACTTCGCAGCCTTTTTCGGGCGGCCGGCAGACGTCACGCGACGGCGAGCCGCCGCAGCCTTGCGCTGGCGAACTTCGCTTGGCTTTTCGTAGTGGCGCTTCTTGCGGAGATCCTTGAGGACGCCCGCCTTCTGCACTTTCCGCTTGAACTGCTTGAGCGCCCAGTCGAGGCGATCCGCTTCGTCGAGTACAACTTCGATCATTGAAAGCTCGGTAAAAAAGGATAGACCTGAAACATAATCAAAACGTCGAAGCAAAGAGCCGGGCCGATGCATTCGGCCCGGCTCGCTATGTCGTGGGGCACGTGACGTGAAGCGGCCCGGTTACTGGCTGATCTTCACAACGTCCTCGGCCGCCGGACCCTTGGCGCCCTGAACGATGTCGAACTCGACGCGCTCGCCTTCAGCGAGGGTGCGGAAACCGCTGCCCTGAATGGCCGAATGGTGAACGAAGCAGTCCTTCTGACCGCCCTCGGGGGTGATGAAGCCGAAACCCTTTGCGTCGTTAAACCACTTCACGGTGCCGGTGGTGCGTGCCATTGTAGTACTCCTAAATGTTGTTGTGAAATCGGAGTACCGGAACAATGCCGTACGTACCGACCCACAATTGCTCGTGATCGCCCTCACGATGGGCACGTTCTCGGAAACCGATAGGTCTCCGGCGACGTAGCGAAAAAAAGGGTCCTGCGATATGCGAAGGCCCCTAAATCAACGCCGGAACGTGTTCGCGCGATGGTGCTGTGTTGCTGGCACAAAGTAAAATCCACGTCCAAGTTTGGCAATGGAAACTTGCGCTTGAGCCGCTTGCAAACGCCTCAATGACGTTTCCTGCAAGCCGCCCCGTCCCTGTTCGAAATCACAAAATGGCAAACGCACAACAAACAACCCGCCAAATCCAGAATTCGTCGTCTACGACAAGCCTGACAACTATTACCTGGACACCCATACGATCGACGCCAACAGGGGTCGAATGACCGGGGACCACATCCGTCGCACGGCCGCATCGGCCTGGGTCTCCGCATGATCGCGACAGTGGCCGCGCTCGCCGAGCACGCCGAAGTGCGCGCCGACGGTAAACTCGACATTACCGGCGTCTACAACTGCCGGTATACGCCAGCGCTCCCGGCAAAGCTCGACGTCGTCCTCGCGATGCGTTTCGACATCGAACCGCTCGACTACGGCGTCAATCAGAACATCTCGATCCACATCGTCGACGACGACGACGCGGAGCTCGTGAATCTGCGGGCCACGCCGGTCAGCTTCGCCGCGCCCGCCGTTGCCGGCCTGCCGCTCGCCTACGACCTCATCCTGCCGCTCGGGATCCGATTTCCCAACGAAGGCACCTGGACGTTCGACGTCCGCGTGAACGGCAAGACAAAGGCGCGGTCGCCGCTGCGCGTCGAGATCCGCTCCGGACCTCTCCCCTAGACATTCTAAGCCGTAACGCGGAGTCTTCAACCATTCTCCCACTTAGGATGTCCAAGGGAGAGAACGAGGAGACCCATGCCACGCACCGCGCTTCAAAACATCGATCTGCTCCAGGGCACGCTCGACCTGATCGTCCTCAAGACGCTGTCGTGGGGGCCGATGCACGGCTTCGGCATTGCCCGTTGGATGCAACGCACCACTGACGACGCGCTCCAGGTCGAAGAAGGATCGCTGTATCCCGCGCTCTACCGCATGGAAAACCGCGGCTGGATAAAGGCGCAATGGAAGCTGACCGAGAACGGCCGGCGCGCGAAGTACTACAAGCTCACCGCCGCCGGCCGTCGACAGCTTGTTGCCGAATCGGAATCGTGGGCCGCGCTCACGAGCGCCATCGGAAAGATCATGATGGCCACCCGAGAGCCCGCATGAGCGATCTATGAAGACTGACGACGAGCGCGTGCCGGCCTGGCGCCGCTATCTCCGGTTCTGGAAATCGAGCCCGGCCGACGATGTGCGCGACGAGCTCGAGTTCCACATCCAGGCGACGATCGACGAGCTGGTCGCGGACGGTCTGTCGCCAGCCGCCGCTCGCGCTCGCGCACAGGAAAATTTCGGCGACGTCAAACGCATCGCCGCAACGTTGGACACACTGAGCCGACAACGGGAGCGCACCATGGCACGCGCCGAGTGGTGGGATACGATCAAGCAAGATGTCGTTTTCGGATTGCGACAGCTTCGCCGAAGTCCCGCGTTCACCATCGTCGCCGTGTCGACGCTCGCGCTCGGCATCGGTGCCAACAGCGCGATCTTCAGTGTCGTGTACAGCGTGCTTCTGCGGCCGCTCCCCTTTGCCAACGCCGATCGGATTCTCGCGCTCGGGCAGCGGGACGGTTCCAACGCCGTGTGCTGTCTGCCCTTCGGCAACTACGCCGCGTGGCGGGACCGCACCGCCGGATTCGCCGAGATCGGCGCGACCTGGGGCGGATCGAGCGTCCTGACGGGCACGGGAGATCCGCTCACCGTGGGGATGGTCCCCGCGTCGGCAAGTTACTTCCGCGCGATGTTTATTCCCCCGACGCTTGGGCGGTACTACACGGATGCGGAGGATCGCGTGGGCGCGCCGCGGGTCGTGGTCCTGTCGTATGCGCTGTGGCAGAATCGATTCAATGGCGATCGCGGCGTCGTTGGCCGATCGATCACGTTGAGTGGCAATCCGTATCAGGTCGTGGGTGTCGCGTCGCCCGACTACATCCTCGCGCCGCCCGCGGAGCGAGTGTGGGTGCCGCTGGCGATTCCGGCGCAGCGGTTATCAGATTTCTCTGATCACGAGCTGCGCGTCTATGGACTGTTGAAGCCGGGAGTGGCGTCAGCGGCGGCGTTGCGGCAACTCGCGTCGATCGAGGCGGAAATCGCCAGGCAGAATCCGCATTCCGGATACGACGGCGGAGTGTCCGCGGTGTCGATCGTCGAGTCGATCACCGGTCCGCATCGCGAAACGCTGTACATCCTCCTGGGAGCCGTTGTGCTGGTGCTGCTCATCGCCTGCGGCAACATTGCCAACCTGCTGCTGGCGCGCGCGAGCGCCCGCTCCGCCGAGATCGCGGTGCGTGGCGCGTTGGGCGCGACGCGTGGGCGAATCGTGAGCCAGATGCTCGTCGAGAGTCTGCTGCTGGCTCTCGCCGGTGGCGTGTTCGGCGTTGGCGTAGCTGCCCTGGTGATGCGATTCCTTCGAGCGAGCCCGGTGCAGATGCCGCGGCTGCAATCGGCGTCATTGAATGGGTCGGTACTCGTCTTCACGGTTCTCGTAACTCTCGTTTGTGCGCTTCTGTTCGGGCTCGTTCCGGCGCTTCGCGCGGCGCGCACCGATCTCCAACAAACCTTGCGCGACGGCGGTCGCGATGGGCGCGGGGGCCGCGACGGGCTGCGAAAGGCACTCGTCGTGAGCGAGCTGGTGATCGCGCAGGTGCTATTGATCGGCGCCGGCCTGTTGATCCGGAGCTCCTTCGCCGTGCGGAGCGTTCCGATCGGGTTCGACACGCACAACCTCGTGGCGTTTGGATTAGAGCTTCCTCATTCGCGATATCCCGAGGCGGCGCGACTGTCCGCGACGTTCCAGTCCATCGACGCCGCGCTCGCGGCAATTCCAGGAGTACGCGGCGTGGGTCGGACGCAGGTCGCGCCCATTCAGGGGTTCGGGTACGACTGGACGGCGTTTCGTGAAGGAAGCAACGGGCATGACGCGGGCGCGACCGGAGCGAACATGCGATTCGTGACGCCGACGTACTTCTCGACGCTTGGCCTCTCGCTGCTGCGTGGCCGGGCCTTTAGCGCGGCGGACGATGCCCAGGGCGCCAAAACGGCGATCGTGTCACGTGGTCTGGCGAAAACGCTCTTCGGAGACGTCGATCCCCTTGGACGGCGCATATCGAACGGTGGCGGCGAGCGACCCGTGTGGATGGAGATCGTGGGTGTAGTCTCGGACATGCGCGCGAGCGGGCAAAAAAGGGACATACCCAACGAACTGTACATGCCGGCGTCGTCGGTCCCAAACGGAGCGCAGACGTTCCTCGTCCGTTCCAACGTGCCGACATCGCAACTCGTGCCCGCCATTCGTCGCGCCGTAAAGGCCGTGGATCCGCAGCTTGCGATGGCCGGTGTCACGACGATGGACGCCGCCATCGACAAACAGCTGGCCACGGACACGTTCAGTCGGTGGCTGCTCACCGCGCTCGGGTTCACCGGACTATTACTGGCGGCCATCGGCGTGTACGGTGTCATCGCCTATGGCGTGTCGCAACGGTCGCACGAGTTTGGTGTGCGCATGGCGCTGGGGGCGAGTGCGAACGGCGTTCAGTGGCTGGTCGTGCGGGGTGCGCTGGCGCTTGCTGCGGTGAGCGTCGTGTGCGGGGTGGGGATTTCGCTGCTCGCAGCGAAGCTCCTCACGTCGATGGTGTTTGGCATTTCCGCCCGAGATCCTCTGACGTTCGTCGTTGTGACCGGCGTGCTGGCGATCGTAGCGGTCGGGGCGAGCTACCTGCCTGCCCGTCGAGCGACGCGCATCGATCCGCTCGAGGCGCTTCGCGGGACCTGACGCGACGGCGTGCGCTCGCGCAATTTTAGTGGAATGACGCACGTGCAGCAGGACTTCGACCTCGATCTGACACGGCTGAAACGCCGGGTGGAATACATTGTCGGCGTCGCAAACTACACGGTCGGCTTTCTACTCACGCTGGGCGGTCTGGCGCTCGCGACGTGGTGGCGCTGGAAGTACGGCGGGTTCGGCGGCTTTCGGGCGTTCTATCTGCATGAGGGTTGGGCCTTCGGCACGCTCGAGTTGCTCGCGGGCGTCGCTATGTTGCGACGTTGGCCGACGCGGTGGATTCTCGAAATGCTGCCGCTGATGGTGCCGGTGATCGGCTATCAATACTTCATTTTGCACTTCATCTACCGCCGCGTGTAGCGAATCATGAGTCCCTCCTCCGCGGTGAAGCTCCTGCTCGGCGTCGCGATGCTCGGCATCGGCGTGTTCGTCGCGCTGCGTCCTTTGTGGACCCACAACGGCATGCTCACCGGAACGCGCTGGCTCGACTTGACGTTTGCGTTCGTCTTCATCTTGCGCGGGTTCTTGAATGTGCGAACTGTGATCAACCGGACACGCGCGTAGAGAATGGGCTTTTTCAGGCGAAAGGAGAAGGCGCCGGCGGAGGTTCAGCGGCTCGACTGGAAGCTGCTCGAGCGAGGCGCCGTTGCGCTGTACTACAAGCCGAATGTGTTGTCGGCCGACTTGGGGTGGTTCAAGGCGCAGGGGTATGCGATCCACGAGCTGAATGCGGCGGGCTGGACGCTGCCGGCTGATTTTCACGAGGCGGCCAAGCGGGCGTTCAGCCTTCCGTCGCATTACGTGAACAACCTGGCGTCGTGGATCGACTGCATCGGAGAAATTTCGGTCCCCGACCAGAGCGGGACGGTGGTCGTGTTTCGACAGTATGACGCGTTCTCGCGGGCCCAGCCGCAATTGGCGCAAACGATTCTGGACAGCATTGAAACGACGTCGCGGCGCTTTCTCCTTACCGGCCGGCGCTTTCTTGCGCTGGTGCAGTCGGACGACCCTCGCCTTCGCTTCGACAGGGTGGGGGCGATGCCGGTAACGTGGAATCCGCGAGAATGGCTGGAATCCGACCGGGGATTAGGGCACTAGCGCGCATTATACTTTACAGTGGGGCCGCGCGGCCGCGGCGCGTTTGTCTCTGTCATTTACCGCTCGAGGATCGATGCATCACGCGTACATGTACAACGGCGCTTTCGAGAAGAACTATTCGTCATTGAAGGCCGGTGCGACCACGTACACCGGGACGGACGGCGAGACGCGGCCGCTGCCGCCGTGGCCCGACGCGATCGATGGCGTGCGGGTCGGGTACATGGAAAAGGCCGGTAAGAAGTTCTTCGCGGTCCGCGTGCAGTATGACGATCACGACATCGTGCTTGAGAATCCGGTGGCGCTCGATCCGCTCATGCACATGGGCAATCGTCGCTTCGCGGCGGATCCGACGTTGGTCGGGGATGAGGAGGCGTCGCAGCTGCTCGACGACATCATCCGGGAGAACCCGGATCGACAGCCGGATTTGGCGATGTTGATCAACAACATCAATCAGACGCGTCGGGCGAACCGGACGACCGCGGAGTAACGAGGTATTCCACTGTGGCGCCGCGCCTCCCAAAAAGGCGGCCTATATGGTATATTGCAGGGTTCCGGAAAGTAGGAAGACCACCTTCGGCCCCTGTGAGCAATGGACGGTTCAACCGCGCTGACGATCTATCGCGAGGAAAAGGCGCGCGCGCTTCAGGAGCGCCGCATCTCGCATGCGCAGCTGATGACGGAAGCCAAAGAGGCGTTCGCTAAGATGTTGGCGGATGCACAGTTGGCTCGCAAAGGCGGCCGTCCAAAGAACAACCCTGGCGCGCCAGGAGCGGCAGCGGCCGCAGCGAAGCCGAAGGTCGTGGCCGCGCCGCCGGCTCCTCCGGAGAAGAAGCCGGTGGTCGCAGTGAAGGCGCCCGTCGTCGCCAAAGCTGTTCCGGAAAAGGCCGCGCCCGCCAAAGCCGCGACTCCAAAGCCGGCTCCGGCGAAGGTCGTGGTGGCCAAACCCGCCAAGGGAAAGGCCGCACCGGTCAAGAAGGCTGCGCCCGTAAAGGCGCCAGCTTCGGCGCACAAGCCGGCCAAGAAAAAGACGGCCCCGCACCACGCCCCCGCCAAGGCGTCAAAGCCGGCCTCGAAGGTCAAGGCGAAAAAGAAGTAACGAACAACCCGGCGCGCGAGGCTCCCGCGCCGGCTGCCGGACGTTGCGAAGAGCATATCCGGCGCGCATCATCCGCGCATGCGTGACGGCGATTTTCGAATTCGAGGCAAGGACATCTCGCGCGTCGAGGGATTG
>JBDTAE010000258.1:0-12415 GCA_039924785.1 Gemmatimonadaceae bacterium
GACTCCACGCCTTCCTTTACATAGCGGCGCCACTTCGTCGGCGTCGCAGGATCGATGTAGTAGACGATCGGCTTGATCGGCTCGACGAGCTCGCCGCGCTCGTACGCAGCGGGGTCTTTCGGCTCGAGGCGCCAACGCGTGATGAACGTTTCGGTCGCGGCCTTCTGCTGATCGAGACCGTAATTCACGCGAGACACCGTGAAATACCCAACTCGCTGATCCGCATACCGCGGCTTCATCGGCGTCTTCGGCAGCAGAATCATCGACTGCCGCACTTCCAGTGAGATAGTGCTTCCACTGCGGTCGCCCGGCGGGTCTGACGCGTCGAACGTTTGCACCTGGCGCACTTCGACGTTGATCGGAAATGCGCGAACGTTGCTGACGTAGCTGCGCGCAGGGTCGAAGCGTCGCACGCCGTACTGCTTTCGCTGTGCCGCGCTCAATCCGGAAATCGCCGGCGTGTCGCCGCCGAAGAAATCGGAAACGTCGATCACCGCGCTGGCGCTGTCGCGCGTGTACGCTTGAATTGGAAACGCCGCGAGAATCGGCGAATAGTTGTTGTTGCGGACGCTGATCGAGATCGGCAGCGAGTCGTCGGCGACCGCGGCGTAGCTGATACTCTGGAGGTTGAGGCGATCGTTGACCTTGGTCCATCGAACGACTCGGCGGGCAAGCTCGTCGCCGGCGAACTCGGTGCCGGCGACTCCGGCCGGAACCGCGGCGACGCGGCTCACGAGCAGAATGTCCCGGTCGAGCAGCGAATCGGGCACCTCGAGGTACCAGCGTTCGTCGACCTTGTGTACGGTGACGCCGCCGCGCTCGGTATGAGCGCGCTCGGTGATGACCTGCGCGTACGGTCGCGGTCGCCTCGGGGCCGCGTTGGCGCCGCCTTGCGCTGGAGCGCCGGCCGCCGGCGCAGGAGTTCCTTGCGGAGGTGTGGCTGGCGGTTGCTGCGCGAGCGCGGCCAGCCCGTTTGAAAGAAGAATTACTGCTGCGGAAACGACGATGCGTCTCATGGGTGCCTGGCGAGGGGGATGGGGTCGGGGTCAATCTGTGGTAGGCGCTCCGTTGCGTCCATTCCCAATGTGCAGTTCGACGTTGGGCGGAGCGGAATCGCTCTCATCCGCCGCGGCACGAATCGCGCATAAATGATGCAGCGGTAGAGGGCCGGATTTCGTGGATAGGTCATTGGGAGTGCTTAGCATGGGCGAAGGCGGCATCAACTCGAACGAACTGAATCTCGGCACGCTCGACGCGGATTATGCGATCGTTGGTGAGGTGCTTGGGGACAGCGGTCGCAGAACGTTTCTCGCGAGCCGGCGGTCCGACGGAGCCGAAGCCTGGATCACGGTGTTCGCGTCGCACGGCGCGGACGACAACAATGCGCTCTCCCACTTTGCGGCCGACACGAAGCTTCTCTCCGCCGTTCGTCATCCGGGAGTGCTCCGACCGATCGACGGACGGTGGATCGGCACGAATGCATTCGCCGTCATCAGCGATCGCCCGCGCGGAGTCACGTTGCGCCAATCGCTGGCGTCGGGCGAGCGGGTCAGCAGTCCGCGCGTCGCGTCGATCCTGCAGGAGTTGAATGGACTCCTTGCTTGGGCGCGCGAGCAGGGCGTCGTGCATCGCGGCGTGTCGCTCGACGCTGTGTTCGTCGAGCCGATGACCGAACGTCTGCAAGTGACGTTGCTGCCGACACCAATTTCAGTCGATCGTGTTCCTGATGCGACGGCGGACGCGTCGACGATTGGAAAACTCTCATGGTCGCTCCTTGCGGGGCGGGTCCTGGACTCGACCGATTCGAAGGAGTCGCTCGCGGCGTTGCGCCCGGACCTCGCCCAACGCGTCGTCGACGCCGTCGACAACATGCGCTCGGCGCCCGGCGACGTCGTGCACCCTGACGTCGGCGACTTCATTGCGACGATTGCCGCGGCCGACGTCCTCAAAGTCGCGGAGCTCGAGCTGGAGAAACAGCGCGAGGAATTCGCGGAGATGCTCCGCGTTCATCGCGAGACTGCCGCGGCGGAACTGGCGACATGCGAGCGGCGCGCAACGGAATTGCAGGAGCGCCTCGCCGCGGATCGTCGCACGTTCGAGCAGGAAATCGAACGCGATCGCGCGGCATTGGCATCCGATCGCGCGCAACTAACCGCCGAACGCGCACAACTGGCGTATGAAGTCGGGAGCCATCAGCAGCGGCGAGCGTCCGATCAGCGAGGCTTCGGTTCGCCGGAAGCGAGCAACGGCCTCGTTTGGCCGGACGTCGATCGTCGCGCGCATCCAGGCAGATTCCTCGTGCCGGTGCTGGTTACCGCTGCGCTGATCGTCGCCGCGTTCATGGTTCGTTCCGCGCAACTTCCGCGAACGTCGCCGAGTGTCGTCGCGGTCGGGACGGATACTGTCGTTCCGACTCCGCCCAAGGTCGACGTGAAACGCCTTCCGCGCGGCGGCTTCCTGTCGCAGGCAACCGGCACGTCGCCGGGTGCATCGCAAACGGCGGCAGGATCTGTGTCGCCGACGTTGGTCGCTTCGGTCGCTGCGCCGGCGATCCCCGCGTCGCCCGATAGCGTGATGCGGCTCGCCGCTCAACGTGACAGCCTCGCGCGCGCCGCCGCACGGCGCGATAGCCTTGCGCGCATCGACACGGCCGCACTCCGCCGTGCTCGCATCGCTCGACGCGACAGCCTGATACGGCGAGACAGCTCGGTGCTTCGCGATTCGCTCGGCTTCCTTCGACCGGATACACTGTTTCAGCGATAAGGAACAGCCCACGGTGACGCAGACGGGCGGTTGGGCGGCTTGTAACTTCGCGGGGCGGATTGTCGTAGTATTGCCATCATGCCAGACCACCCAGAGAACGCTAACAAACGCCGCCTGCGCTCGAGCGCGGTGCCGCTGAGCATTGTCCCCGCGCTCGCGGCGTTGTTCGTCGCGACAGATTGTTCGCGCAACGTGGCGTACGACCCGTGCGATCAGTCGTCGTACATGCAGAGTGATTGCGATGCGGCGATCGTCCACCACGGCTATTGGTATGGGGGCGCGTGGTATCCGCGCGTGTATTCGTACGCGCCGTTCTACTATCTCAATCGCTACAACTCGTACGCCGCCGGCGGCGGTCGAATGCGATCGTTATCGCCGACGACCTATTCGCCGACATCGACGTCAACGTCGTCGCGTCCATCGGTCGTGCGCGGTGGATTCGGCAGCATCGGGTCGGGCCACGCCTTTGCCGGAAGCTGATCGATATGGAACGCATTGTGAGCACGCCGCGGCCCAACTGGCCGGAAGCCGTCGAGGCGCGCGGCCTCAAGTGGCACACTGGCACCACTCCGTATTGGAGTGAGGACGCCTACTACAAGTTCACCGCCGATGAAATCGACAGCGTCGAACGCGCGACCAACGAGCTCCACCAACGCTGTCTCGAAGCGGTGCAGCACGTCATCGACGAAGGGCGATACGATGAATTAAAGATTCCTGAACACGCGGTTCCGCTCATCGAGCAGACATGGAAGGATGAGCCGCCGTCGATCTACGGCCGGTTCGATCTCGCGTATGATGGCAAGTCGCCGCCGGTGATGTTGGAGTACAACGCCGATACGCCGACGGCGCTGCTCGAAGTCTCAGTCATTCAGTGGGATTGGCTCGAGGCGTTGCACAACGGCGCGGATCAGTTCAACTCGATTCACGAACGTCTGGTGGCGGTGTGGCGCGAGATGATTCCATATTTGCATGGCGGCGGCCCACTCGGTCCTCTCGTGCATTTCGCGTCGATGGACGACATCGAGGACGGAATGACGGCGGCGTATCTTGCGGAGACCGCGGTGCAGGCGGGACTACGCGCGCAGTTGCTCGCGGTCTCCGACATCGGCTGGGATCCGGATGCACGCGAGTTCGCCGATCCGAAGAACGGTCGCATCGACACGTTGTTCAAGCTGTATCCGTGGGAGTGGCTCATACACGAATCGTTCGCGGCGTTCATTCCGAAAGCGAAGACGCAGTTCATCGAGCCCGCGTGGAAGATGATTCTCTCGAATAAGGGAATTCTCGCGATCCTGTGGGATTTGTTTCCCGGCCATCCGAATCTGCTGCCCGCGTATCTCAACGAGCCGAATGGAATGTTCGAGTACGTGAAGAAGCCGTTGCTGTCGCGCGAGGGCGCGAACGTCACGGTGCACACGATGAAAGAGCATCTCGAGTCGACGGGTGAATACGGCGCCGAGGGGTATGTCTTTCAGCAGCTCGCACCGATCCCGGAGTTCGACGGTAAGCGACCGGTGCTCGGCAGCTGGATCATCGGGCAGGAGGCGGGCGGGATGGGTGTGCGCGAGGCGGACGGTTGGGTGACGGGGAACACGTCGCGCTTTGTGCCGCACCTGTTTCGGTAGCGGCGTGCACTTGGCTAGCCTGCGGAAAATTGCGGGGATGCCACGCCGCTCGAGCGGAGACGCGGGGGACGGTTGCAGACACGAGCGCATAGCCGTGACCTCCCATGTCGGCGAAGGCAATCTCCGGAGCCACGTCGGGGTTTGCCGCCGCCGCGGAATCCGCCGAGCGCAGGTGAACGTACAACGGGCGAAGGGATGATCCTCGGGCAACCCGTACTACATCGCTTCGAACACGCCGGGCGCCGAGTTGCACGTTCTGGCAACAAACGCAGGCGAAGCGCGCTAACGGTTGTCGTTAGATAGTGTCCGTCCTGAAACTCACATTTTGTCAAAACTGAGCGCTTTGGCTTCCCGCGGTTCTGAGCAGGCCGTGGCTCTCAAGCATCGACAAATTGTGCACGAAAACAAAACAAACTGCCGATATCGAACCGTGCGCTCCACTCGCTGGCTCGCGTATCGGTTCGATTCGTTCGATTGGGTTTGGTGTAAGCAGAATTTGTAGACGCTCGCCAGCCACTACCCGACGAATCCGCCGCACGGACTTCTGGTTTTGCGAAAAGTGGAGTTTCGGGATCGATACTAGATAGTCATGCAGCGCACCAACGGCGTTGCTGGGAATCCCGCCGCGTTTCCACTCGTGTCGACGGCAGCGAAGCGGTAAAGCTCCAAACCGTCGCAGGCCGCGAGCCAACGTGGGCTAGCGACGGACGCGAGCAAATCGACTGGGCTTTCATTGATGCTGTGCTCACCCACCCATCAGGCGATCCACGCAAGCGCACCGTCAGTTCGATGCATTTTGGAGCCTGTTGTCCGCCCAACGCCACAGCTAAGCGGCAACGGAATCATATAAAGTGATGCCGCGGCATCGTGGACGCTTTCCGCGTGCTCACATTCATGTAAACCGAATGGCTGCCGCCTTCACGAAGAAGCCTGCAGCCATGAGCCTCGGGATGGCGAATCAGATCAACACGCTTCACGATAGCGTCAGGACGTGAGCTGGAATGGCTCTCGAATCACAGTCGCGCCGACGAGATCTTCCTCGGCAAGGGCGCGATTGGCTTCAAGCATCAACTCGACCGCTTCGCGAAGATTCTCGCGGGCTTCGGCCAACGTCTCACCCTGGGTGTTGGCCCCCGCGAACTCCTCGACGCAGGCGACGTATCCGCCGTCGGGAACCTCACGGTAGACCGCCGTGAACTCGATCTGCATGGTAGCACCTCGCTCTGGGATGTATCGCACGGCGGCTGACGTTAACACTCTGCGTGGCGCCAGGGACGAGGAGCATCGCATAGATCCAGTGACGCCCTCCCGGAATGCCACCAGCCTCGCACACCGGCGGATCTTCGACCCGCCGGCTGCACCGGAGTCGGGGTGACACGCGCTCCGTGACCGGGTTGCGGGCAGGCCTGTCTTTGTCCAAGAGACAGGCCTGCGTATGAGACTTGTAATAAAAGCGATCCAGTCCCAAAGGGATGCTTGACTGCTGCAACGCACGTTGAACGCCAGCTTGGCGGTTAGAGCTCTGTCGTGGGGTCGAGTTCCGCTTCGCGGCCATGCCGGACGGTCAGGATCAAGATTCGCGATCGCTCAACGCGATAAATGATGCGATAAGGTGGATGCGGAAGTTGTCGCACCTCGGTGCGCCCGAGATCAGGCGTGATCCGCCCCGACTGCGGATATTCGCGCAATTGTTGGGCGCGCGTGAAGATGGCGCGTACCCAGCGCTTGGCGACGATCGGCCGTTCGGATGCAACCTCTTGGGCGATAGCTCGCACTCGCTCCAACGCGAGCGGCGACCAGACGATGCGCATGAAAACGTCGCGAGGGCCTGGGCTGAATCAGGCGCTGAGCTTGCGGGCCTTGGTGGGTGCGCCCAAGCTCGCCAAGATCAGCGCCTGTGCCTTGCCGTGCGGAATTCCGTGTCCTGCAGCCAGTTGCGACTCAGCGACACGCACATCCTCGGCCAGTTCGGCGCGCTCGATGAGGGCTTCATACGCATCGACCGACAAGAGAATGGCGGCACTGCGGCCGTGTTGCGTCAACACCAGCGGGCGCTGGGTGGCTTGGACCTGCTCCACGAATGTGGCGACGCTGGCGCGAAACTCGGAGAGTGGACGAATGTCTTGACTGGGTCGACCGCGGCGCATGACAGCTCGGCGTGATTTGTACAAAATAATGTACAAACAGTCCGAGATGCTGTCCAGAGCTCATCGTGTCTACGGTGCCGGCGTATAACGACGTCCCTCGCGCACGCGAAATACTTCAGGAGCCTACGTCAGCCCGCACGGGTCGTGACGGTGATTCCGAGATCCATGAGCAGACCATCGCTCAGGTCGTACACCCATCCATGCACGGAGAGGGACTGACCGCGCGACCACGCATCGCGGACCACAGTCGTCTCCGTCACGTTCAACACTTGTTCGGCGACGTTCAACTCGCAGAGTCGATCCTCTCGGGCTTTGTCGTCGGGCTCTTCCTCGAGGGTCGCGGCGTGCTTGATGCGAACATCCTGCACGTGGCGTAACCAGTTGTCGGCAAGGCCGATCCGCTCGTTGCGCAGGGCGGCGCGCACACCGCCACAGCCGTGGTGCCCGCAAACGATGATGTGTTTGACCTTTAGGACGTCGACGGCGAATTGCAGCACCGAAAGGCAATTGAGATCCGTGTGCACAACCACGTTCGACACGTTCCGGTGCACGAACAGCTCACCCGGGTCGAGGCCGACGATCTCGTTCGCGGGCACGCGGCTATCGGAGCAGCCGATCCACAGATATTCTGGCGCCTGCTGCCGAGAGAGTCGGTGAAAGAACTCGGGGTCGCGACGCGTTCGCTCGGCGGCCCACGCGCGATTGTTGTCGAACAGATGCGAAAGACTCATGGTGGTTTGTTGATTCGGGGAGCTCGTGCTCATTGAGGTTGCCGGCCGGCGGCGGACTCGCGCTCGAACACGCCGGCCTCGCGATTCTTGCGAACATCGTTCCACGGAAAGCTCTTTCCATTCATCGCGATATAGACGCCGGCCGGCAGCGCCTGCACGAACGAAAGCGCGGAGCCGAGATTGAAGAGACCGTCGGAGCTACCGAAGGCGTACGGCACCATCGCTCCGGTGAGCACGACCGTCTTTCCGTTCACACCCGCGGCGATCGCGCGTGCGGTCTCGACCATCGTGTCGGTTCCGTGCGTGATGACGATCTCCGGTTCGGCGCAGTCGAGGCACGCGCGCACGATCGCCGCTCGTTGAGCTTGGGTCATGTCGAGACTGTCGACCATCATGAGCGTTTCCACATCGACCTCGAGGCCGCATCGCCCGCGCCGAAGCATCTCGTCAACGTGCGTGTCCTTGAAGAAGAGCTTGCCCGTGAGCTCGTCGTATTCCTTGTCGAACGTGCCGCCGGTCACGAAAACTCGAACACTCATGTAGTTGCCTGCAGTGGGTGCGTGATGGTCTCACCCGAAAATTGCTCAGTCGCGGCACATTGTGCCAATACGCGGCCAAGTTCTCGTGCTCGTCTCGCCAACAGGAAGGATGCGAGTTGGCGCGGTCCCCGGATGAACCAGCCGGTAACGGTCGTGTCGCGAGCCATGGGTTCAAGGTCGCCGGCGACGCTTCCCGCGGTTCTGAGCAGGTCGTGGCTCTCAAGCATTGACAAATTATGCGCGAAAACAAAACAAACTGCCGAATCGAACCGTGCGCTCCACTCGCTGGCTCGCGCATCGGTTCGATTCGCTCTATTGGGTTTGATGTAAACAGAATTTGTAGCTCGCCAGCCACTACCCAACGAATCCGCCGCACGGACTTCTGTTGTTGCGAAATGTGGAGTTTCAGGATCGGTACTAGCCAGCTAGCGACGGACGCGAGGAAATCGACTGGGCTTCCATTGATGCTCGCGAGTGAGTCGTACCGACGGATTCTCGTCAAAGAGGAGCTTCACGGCACGCTCTCAATGACGACGCAGCGGGCTCAGGTCGCCGAGAGGCTGATGGACCGTCGCTCCCGGTCGGCCGCGAATGCGAGGCACGCGCGGAGATCATCCCGCGTGAGCTGCGGGAAGTCCGCCAGGACCTCGTCCTCGGTCATGCGGCCGGCCAAGTACCCGAGCACATCGTCAACCGTGACGCGCGTTCCGCGAACGACAGGTTTGCCGAAGCAAACTTCGGGATCGAGCACAATGCGCTCGTGGTAGTCGTGGACGGCGGCCATGTACGGACTCTAAGGGTCGCGCGCGGGGGCAAGACAACTCGATACATTTTTGAGCCCGTTGCCCGCCCAACGCCCCACGTTATGCAGCACCACGTCGAACCTCCACCGTACGCACGACAGGGAGATCCGCGTCGCGGACCGATCGAACGTCTTTGACACCAACTTGCACGAGCGCTTGTGTTTGGCCGGACAGGCGAACGAATTCAACCTCGATCGCCTGATCACCATAGACGTGCATGACGGCGCCGAGATCACCGCGGCGCGAACCATGTTCCCGGAGATCTCGTTCGAGAACTACAGCGGGATCGACAGAATGAGACACGCCGCTTGGATCAGATAGCGCTTGAGAATACTCTCATGACTCCGAAGCGTAGCGATCGGGTCGTGGTGGCTCGCAGCTAACCGATTGAGACAACACGCTTCTCTTCTCCACGATCGCTCCGCGACATCGGCCTGCGCATTCTACTTGATGCCGCCGCTCCCGCCCCCGGGATTGAGGATCGAATTCCTCCCGAACAGGATGTAGAACGGGTCGAACCTGACGCCGGTCGCGGGAGCGGTCTGCTGGAAGATCGCGAAGCCGAACCCGGCGAACAGGCTGGTCTGGGGGCTTGCCTGCCGGGCCGTGATGTAGTCGCCCCAGCGAGTGGTGGACGCGTCGCTCAGCTCGGGGTACCAGACGACGAAGTCGCCCAGGATGCCGACGGCGCTGTTGGCGTTGAACGTCTTGCCGCCCCAACCTAGCGCGATGCCGACCTCGTTCTGGTCGTTGGTTGCAAGTGCCGGATAGGCGAAGGCATAGTCGGTGTTCCAGATGGCTAACTGGTCGATGCGGTTGTAGTTGTTCGCCGGGTCGAGCTTGACCACCTGGATGTTGGCGTTGGCGAAGTTGAAGCCTCCCGTGGCCCCGGTGCCGTTGCTGGCGGTCCAGGCGAACCAGACCTCGTTGCCGCGCCGAGTCGCGCCGATCACGCCGAAGGCGGGGAAGCCGTTTCCGAACGCGAGCCAGTCGTTACCGTCCGTCGCGGTGGACGTGATTGTCCCGTTGGGCCAGTTGTTGACGCCCACGTCGCGCCACGAGTACGAGCCCGAGCCCTCGTTCCAGTTGAAGACTTGGAGCGTGCTGTTGTTCCGGTTCCCGGCCCAGTAGGCTTCATCGCCCGTGTTCTGGGTGACGTGGCCTCCATAGGCAATCCCGGCCTTGGACCAGTCGGTGTAGCCGAAATTGATCGTGCCGCCGGCCGCGATATCCGACAGGGAAACGCGCACGACGATCCGCCCCCCCGTCGGCGGCGTTGCTCCGCCGCTGCCAACGTTGTCGACGCTGAGGTACAGGAACTTGTTACCCACCGACATGTTGGGGTAATCCATCCAATGGATGGGTTTCGCGAGGGCTGCGTCCGCAGCGGTCGTCACCACGCCGAGGGCATCGGACGTGAGGTCCCAGTACGTCCACGACGTGCACTTGCTGCTGGCGACGGTCTCGGGGCTTGCCGAGGCGATACGCAGCCGGTTCTTGCCGTTGGCCCCGCTGCTGAATTGCATCAGCCAGATGAAGCGGTCGATGCTCGGGACGTACTGCACGATCTGGTCGCAGCAGAAGCCGCCGTCCGCCGTGTTGTCGAAGATCGCGGTCGGGTCGACGGTCGTGAATGTGGCTCCCGCATCGGTGGAATAGGCGCCGTACCAGTTGCCCGTCGCCATCACGACGCTGCCGCTCTCCGCCCCGCTGACGTCGGCCGCGACCGCGGAGAGAGGCGCGGCGACCTTGCCGTAATTCGTGTATTTGCCGAAGACGACCGGATCGGGATTGTCGCCTGATCCCCCGCCTCCGCCCACCGAATTGATGTCAAGCGGCTTGATTGCCTGCCCGGGGACGATGAACCCGCGAAATGGCCCCTGCGGCACCCTGCGCGCCGGGTACTCATTCGCGTGGTCCTCGGGCGGGGGGCCGGACCGATCCACGGGAGGATAGGGCGCTCCGAACACGCGCTGGGGCGGAGCGCTGCCCGTCAAGGAGACGGCCGTGCCGCCTTCCTCTTCCCCCGGCGTGCAGGGTTCGTACTTGCAGGGGCGCTTGAGTGGATCGGGCTCGCACGGGGCTGGCGGCGCGATGTGCTTGGCGGGAGGGGTCTCGCAGCAGGCCAGTGCGGTCGGGGGCGGCGGAGCGCAGGTGTCTCGGCACTCGATCAGCGCCTCCCGCAACTCGGTCTGCTCATGCGCCTCGTTGAGGGCCTCGCAAGTATTCTTGGAGATGTGTTCCAGAACGCAAATCGCCGTGTCGAGCTTCCGTGAC
This sequence comes from Gemmatimonadaceae bacterium, assembly GCA_039924785.1. Lineage (GTDB taxonomy): Bacteria > Gemmatimonadota > Gemmatimonadetes > Gemmatimonadales > Gemmatimonadaceae > JAQBQB01. The sequence continues at coordinate 10,886 of JBDTAE010000258.1, forward strand.
ATCCGGGCGAGCAGTTCGGTTTGAGCGAGCTCGACCTCGATGAGCGTTTTCAGCAGGATGACGACGTCGTCGGGCGAGCCTTTGCTCTCCTGCTCGTCATGCTCCTTACCTTCGCGTTCGTAGTCCATGGGAGGATCTCCCTGCGGGTTTGTCGCGGGTGAGGCCACAAGTGCGGGTCTGTTTGCGCAATCGAAACAGCGAAACAGCCAGCTTCCTGACGATACGTCGGTCCACGACGACGTGCAACAAAACAATCCGAATTCGGTAGGCAAAGGCGCTTGCGCGATCGAGAAAATCCTCGAGCCATTCCATTTTGCTCGGCGCAACGGTGCCGTGCCACGGGATCGACCCCGCCTGCACGTGCTCCACCGCGTCCGGATCACCGGCGCTCTCGTCCGACCGCGTGCCGTCCCGGCCGACCATCTTGCGATACGCCCACTCCACGCACCGGCGCAGGTAGTGAACCCACCCCGTCTCGGCGCATTCGCCTTGCGGGCCGCTCAACGTGGCCACGATCTCGCCGATCGCGTTCTGCACCAGGTCATGCGGACTGAATCCGCCCAGCGCCTTCTTCCGCCGATTTGCGACCAGGTATACCACTCTGAGGTATCCGTATTGATCGTGGCGCCCCACGAGCCGGTCGAGCGTCGCGGCGCCGGCCTTGCTGGTCTTGCCCAGCGCACGGTACGCACGCGCGAGCACCGACGGCGGCAACTCGGCGGCGGTCGCGGTCTTGAGAAGACTCAAATAGGCGGCTGACCCGAGCGGTGGGAGCGACGCGGAGATTCTCGCGTCGCGTTCCCGCCGGGTCTCGGGAACGATTGGCACGACCGTGCTCGCCGGGATGGGACTCGCGGACATAGTGTAGGGAACCGGTGAACGATGGAGAAATGCAGCCGAGGGATGGCGATCGGCGTGCGGCGCGTCGCGCACGTCAATTAGAATGTCGAAATGGGCGTTCCGCTAGAGGCACCGATCCCGGCAGCCCCGAGATGACTCGCCTGTTCGGAGGGTCCCTTGCCGCTTGTCCCGACCAGTGGCTGCTCGCCATTGAAATGATCGCCGTGACAAATCGATTGAGTGTGCCCGACGGCGGGTTCGACTCACGGCACCACGACATCGCCCGGCAACGCACCGGAATGCAGTCGTGCGATTCTCGAATACGTTCGCGTCGCGCTCGAATTGGCGCGTCCCCTTGAGAGATCATCGATCGCGACGGCGGGGTTCGACCGGGCCGCGGTCGCATCCCCGAGCGCCGCGGTGGAATCGACTGGTGCCGCTCTCGGTTATCGCGAGCTGACGACGGATCGGCACGGTCTTACTGTGACATCGCGGCGGTACATCACCGCATGCGCTCGCCCAATCCCGCAATGTGCGGGTGCAATTCCGATCGCCTCGCGAGAGGGTGAGCGCGACCCACTCCGCGGCGACTCCAACGGCGACGGACAAGAGGTCGACAACGCCTCCGCCGAGTCGGACCGGAACGATTCCCGGCGCGAAACCTCACTCGGCGACGCGGAACGATGGGAC
>JBDTAE010000259.1:0-15466 GCA_039924785.1 Gemmatimonadaceae bacterium
AGAAAGGCACAGAATCTTTCCACATTCCGTAATTCTGCCTGTTTCAGGACGGGCTCCAGCTAGTACGCACAGCACCTACACGGCCTACTACTTCGACCCCACGGGCAGTAAATGGTCGCTGTCTACGATTGACGCCGGCGACTATCTCTATCCTCACTGCTAACATGCGACTTAGAATTCTTCCCATATTCGCCGTTGCGATCAGTTCAGTTGGCGGTCAAGTTCATTCCCGTCCTGCGCTAGTCGACTCGTCGGCGACCGTCGTTCTGCGACGAATTGGTTCGCATTCCGACCTGCCAATTGTTCGGTCCATCTTACGGCAAGAATTTGCGGCATCGCCGTCCGCAGCAGACGAACTCGCCGATAGTCTCGCGGAGCGCGCGATCAGGGCCCGTTCACTGTCGCCACGGTCGACGAGCAAAGATTCACTAGCGCTGACAGCAGGTGCGGATGCCGTGGTTGCGCTAGCCTTTTCGGGAATGCTCGGTAGCGGTCGCGGTCAGCCTTTTTCTGGTGCCTTAGTACGATTGATGCGAATTCATCGCCAAGCTTCCGACCCACGAATCCGCGATCGGACATTGATTTTTGCCACGAGCGTTGGTGACCGAGCTACAGCTCTGACGTTTCTCAGAGATGCGTCGATGGTCGACGATGAGACAGCTGCCACCGCAGTGAGGGCGCTGATCGCGGATTCACGTGGAGAGGATTTGGGCACGCATCGCGCGTCGCTTCCTGAACGGCAAGAATCAGCTGCAATACTCCGTGAGCTCGCAGTGAATGACCGCGCAAGAAATGGTTTGGCCAAAATCGAACTCAAACTATGGCTTGAACGCAACAAGTCACGGTGAGTGTCAAGATAGATGTTGCATAGTGCGGCAGGGCGACGCACATCGGTGGTACGAGTGCTTCGGGTTCTGGATTCAGATGGACGGCGGCGACCGGACTCCAATCGCGAGTCGCTCCGCTCCACCGGGCTGGCGTGCGGCGACGCGCTCGCGCGTAGACGCGGCGGCGTGTAGCGAGCAACGCGACGTCGCGGCCAGCGTGCCGATCGGCGGGCGCGACAAACCGAATCGCACTGTGCAGGTGTTCCTACGTGTTTCTTGATCCAAAGGTATTGAAGAACTTAAAATCCCTTTGCCGCAAGGCAGTCCGGGTTCGAGTCCCGGTCCTGGCACTCTGCGCACGACGCACTGCGACGTCGTTCGCGACACGGCACTTACGATGTCGGACTTCGGGCGACCGCCAATTTCCAGCGATGCGGGTTTAGGAACCCGGCCTCCACACGGGAACAGACGCGCCCAAATCCGGCATCCAACCAGCCACCCGTGAAACCGAGCGGAAGTTCGAGACCGCTGGCGACTTCTATGACGACGACGGTAGGAAGGCCTCGAACAGTGGCATGCCCAAGCAACCACTTTCCGTCGGTCGACCACGACAGACCGGCGAGGTAGTTCCAGTTCGAGGTCAAACGTCGCAATCCGGATCCGTCGGGGCGCGCGACCCACGCACTCCGATGATTCACGAAAGCAATTTGATCTCCGAGCGGGGACCATCTTGGGCGCTCTCCCCCCAAGCGAGGCGGACGAACAATGCGCGTAGCCATGTCGAGGAATCGGATCGTCGCGCCGCCGAAATAGGTACTGTCAGTCTCGAATGCCAGTGTTGAGCCATCGGGCGAAATCGATGGCCAGCGATCGATCGTTTGAAAACAATCGTCCAGATTGGGTGGACTTAGGCGTTGCGGCGCTACCGTCGAGCCCATTGGGGCGCGATACAATATGCCCTCGTAGTTGCACTGGTCTGCGGTTACGTAGATCGATTGGCCATCGGGCGCCGGCGCGAATGATGTGATCAGCGACGCAAAATCATCGAGAGCGAACGAACCCTTCGGACAGCTTTTCGACGTGCACGAACTGACCAACGACTGCGCACCGGAGAGATCGATTCGAAACAGGCCGGCTCGGTAATTCCCCTGAGATCCCAAACCGGTATAAAACGCGCAGACCCCAGCGCTGTGTATCGCGTGACACTGGGAGGCGCCACCACGAAGCTCGCATCGTCCGCGGCGGGCAAGTCCGTGTGGCGCCCGCGCTTCTCGTATGACGGTGCGTTCGTATATTACTCCGCGGGGGAGTATCCACAGCCGCTCGACGTATTTCGCGTTGCCGCGGACGGAAGCAGCGGTGTTCCGGTACAAGCCAGTCCGGTTGGGTTACCAGGCAGAAACCGCAATTGGAGCGGATCCCCATCACCAGACGGTACGCTGCTCACGTTCATCGAAGCCGGCGGCGTGCTTCACGTCTATTCAATGGTGACAAAGGTAGATTGGCGATCGACCGTCGCAGCCGATGCGCCGCGGTTCTCACCTGACGGTACATGGATTTCGTTCATAGATCCGAGCAGCCTCACGCTTCGCATTATGCACCCCGATGGGACGGGGCTCAGACAGATCACCGCAGACGGTTTGGCCGCATTTGGGATGCATGATTGGTCTCCCGGCGGCGCGTGAATCGTCGTGCAAATGGAATTCAAGGTAGCGGGTGGATCAGGTCCCGAGAAATTGGCCATCGTTCGCGTCGCGGATGGCCTGATAATTCCGCTCCCGTCGGGCGGCGACGACGTATCGCCGGCATGGAAACCGCGTTAAGCGCGCGCCGCGCATATCCTCCCATCGCCCTCGACGCGAAGTGGTGCCGGTCTGACCTCCCGTTTTCATCGGGGTGGTTAGACGGGTCAGTCGGCATAAGCACGGTGTCGCGCACCGGAAGCTCATCTAGCACGAAGGATCTTTCAATAACGCTCATTGCACGCACCAGGCGCGGCGCCGGTCGACTCCCGGCCGCGCTGTCTGCCAATGACCGCTAACCTATCTTCTCTTCGTCGTGAACCGAAACGGCACGCTCACCCATGCCGCAACAGGCTTCGGCTCCGGTGCGATCGTGCGCGCCGGCTCGAAGCGGAAAAGCGGAAGCACTTCCCGCACGGCGGCGGTGAACAGCTCGTGATCTGATCGCTCCACGACCATGCTCCCCACGTCCGCCCGTCCGAGCTCGTTCACGATGAATCGTACGATCACCTCGCCCTCGTGTTGTCCCCCGCGGAGCAGCGCGTCGGGGAACCCCGGCTCCGGAGCGCGTCCAATGATCTTCGGAGCCGTGCGGGCATACTCGACTGCCGGCGGCGCGGGAAGTGAAACGACTGTCTTCGTTTCAGTCCGGTCAGTTCGGCCAGTATCGGACGCGCGCTGCCGGTCCATCGCCAAACGTATGACCGCCTCGGTGCTCGGCGACTCCGGCACGCGCGGCGTAGAGGCCGAATCCAAGTGAATTTCGACGGAAGGTGCGCGAAACTGCGGCAAAGCGTTGGTTGGCGCACGCTGCTCGCTCTTGATCACCGTGGCCGTAGGCGCGGGCGTCGCGCCTGTGGCGCGGAAGGACTCGGCGCGCGCGGGGGCAACCACGGCTGCCACGCTGGCCACTGACGCTACCGTCGTCGTTGTCGGCGCCGCCTCGACACGAGCACCGACGGCGGCAGAGCGATTGGGCGCGCTGCTTTGCGTGGACATGCTGCTCATTCCTTTGCCGGCACTCGGGCGCACCATCAGCAGCACGGCGATCGCAATAGCGACCGCAGAGAGTCCAGCAGACGCATAAAACCCCGTTCGCTTCTTGCGCACTGGTGTCGGCAAATCGGCCTGGACCGGTGCGATGGCCGATACCGACGCGCCAAGCCCCTGAGGTTCCGACTCATTCAGGAACGTCTCCCCCTTTGCATCGAGCAGTGATGGCGCAGTCGTCAATGGTCCATCGGCAAGGAAGTCCCGCACCAACTCGGGCTGGCCCGGAGTAGTTTGAGCGGCCCCAGTCTCCTCGGGCGACGCCGCGTCGGCGGCGGCCGCCGCCTGCAATTCGTACTCAGCAACACGGGAGCGCGCCGCGAGCACCCGCTCATGCCCCGCACCCAATGCCGCTTCGCGCGCCGGCAGCGCGATGTGAAGCAGCGCTATCGCTTCGGCGAAGTTGCCGAGGGCCGCGCAGGTTTCCGAGAGCCGCTCCCGAGTGCCGACGGTAGCGGGGTGATCGTGCTCGAGCACTCTCTCTCGAATTCGCAACGAATCTCTATACAGCACCGCCGCCGAGGCGTCATCGCCGAGTTTGCGTTTCACGAAGGCGAGATCGGCGAGCGCTGTCGCGACATCGGGGTGCTCGTCACCCTTGGCGCGTGTGATCGCAAGTAAACGTCCGATGGCGTCCTGAGCGCGCGAATGTTGCGATTGCTGGAGGTGGAGGCGGCTCAATTCCTGTAGCAGCGGAGCCAGTCCGGCACCCTCGCGGCCGAAGAGCTCTTCGCTGATGGCGAGCGCTTCGTCGAGGAGTGGCCCCGCCTCCGCTTCCCCTACCGCGCCGAACTTCCGCGAGGCCCGCCCAAGACTGAAAAGGGCGGAGGCGAGCTCTCGTCGGAGGCTGGGATCACTACGCGCCGTGACTATCGCCGAGCGAAGGAGTTCCGCGGCGGCCGGGTCATCATGTTGGACTCTCGCGACCCGAGCGGCATCGAACTGTTCGGTAAACAGTGTTTTCGCGTCGACCATGTGCCAACCCCGGTGTAGGCTGTGTCTCCGATGAATCAAGATCGGGCGGCGTGACGACATCGTCGGCACCATTGAATGATCGGCACGACGGGGCCTTGCCTTTAACTGGTCGGCGCGTAAGTGGCATTGTCGCGGCACGTCACTACGGCTTTGGCGTCACCGCTTACACCCGCTCAGCAACTCGCGGCCGTGAGACGCGATTGCACATCCTTCACCGTCGGCTGCAGCTCAGGATCCGCGGACTTCCAGGGCTCTACGAACTCGCTGTATCGGTTCTCCGCGGCGGCCCGATCGCCCTTCGCCTCTTCCAATGGCCAATGGCTCACCGTTGGTGTCCGATGGTTCATTCTTAAAATCCCTTTCCGGCAAGGGAGTCCGCGTTCGCGTCCCGGCCCTGGCATAACGACTCGATGGCGTAGCCGTTCGTCGCGAACGAGCGGGCGCAGAGCCGCCGCGTTCGGGCACTACGGTTGCGGCGCGCTCCCAAGCGGCAGCCGCACAGCCCCCGCCCACGCGCCCAAGATGTACGTATTGGTCGTGACGGTGATGTTCAGACCGTACAGACCAGCAGCATACGAACTCAAATCGTCCATCGAATAGGTACGCGTGAGCGACGTGCTGTCGCCCGGCGCGAAGTCGATTGACTTAACGCCGACGGGGCATCCCGTCCCCGAACTGCCCTGCTGTTCGCCCGTCGGGTCCGAAAAGATACGAACGTACAGCGCACACGAGGGCTCGACGGCGAGTTGAAAGTGCACCTGTGTGTCATTCCGCAGGGCCGCCGTCACGACCAGCGTCTGCTGGCCATTTGCCGTCACGACCTGCGACGAGCCCGTTATCCTGAGAACAGGCGGCGCGATATGATTCAACGGGTCACCGATCTGCTTGGTGCATCCAAGCGCACAGGCGAGCGAGCCGCCGACAAGCGCGATGGTGAAGAACCTCGCGACCACGCGGAATCGAGCGGCGGCCTTCACACGCAGAGCGCGTCAGGGCCGGTAAAACCAGCGGAGATCATCCTCCTTACCTCCGCACGGTGCGCCGAGCGACGATCGAGCGGGGCAGCTGGCGGCAACGCGTCGACAGAATACATGAATTATAGGTTCAAGAACGGACCGCCGTTTCGCAACCTTAGAGCCCGCATCTAACGATGGGTCGAAGGGACATCAACTGGAGAATGCTAGGCCGGCGGCCGCGTCGCTCACGCCAGACATTGCAGGTCTGGGTCACTCTCCAGCGTTGTCGCGTGCTCCGCTCGCAGGTCCGATCGATCACGGTGCCGGTCCTCGTCGTTCGAACGACGCGCTCGGTGCGGCGCTTGCACCCTCGCGTCACGACGGCGCGGCGGCCGGTGGCGACCTCACGCATCCACGGGCGGCGACAGCGTTTCCCCGTGCACAGACCACGACTCCGCGTGCCGAGCGAAGCGTTCTCAATGTCGCGACGGCGACTCCGCGCGCCGAGCGGGCCGCTCCTGATGCGGCGACAACGGGTCGTTGTGGCGAGCGAGCCGTTCCCGGCGCGGCGACGACGAGTCGGCGTGTGCGCGCACCGTTCCCGAAGCAACGAAGACGGGGCGGCGGCGCAACGCAGACGTTCCTCGTACGGCGAATGCATGCCTGCGTGACGAGGTCGCGTTCCTTTGAACTGAGACGAATCGTCCGTCCACCGACGTGGCGCGTCCGCCTCGCCGGCTAGGCTTTCGTCGACGCCGGAGCGGGCGCGTTCGACTCCGCGGGCTGCTGCGCGTGACCGGCACTAAGAAGGTCGACCGCCGTCCGATAGAGATTCGCTCGAACGTCGCTGCGCTCCGTGACGTGCGTGATGTACCGCAGCGTGATCTCGACCCCGCCGCTCACTGGCTTGACGTTCACCGACGGCGCCGCCGTCAGCGCCGTGAAGTGCGGCGAGCGACGCGCACCCTTCCAATGTTCCTCCGCCGCCCGCGCGCTTTTCGCTGTCGCTGCTTCGACCTGGGTCTTCAGCGTATCGGCGATTGGGTACGGATCGCGTCCGCTTGGAACCACGAGCCGGACCTCGTCCCACAACCATTGGCCCGAACTAGAGAAATTGAAATAGTGTCCCTCAATCGCGAAACTGTTCGTGAACGTGACGCGACGGCCGGTCAGATGCCCGGCGTCGCTCCAACTGCCGGTCTCGAGCAACACGGTGTGGAACATCGCGAGCTCTACCACTTCGCCCGTCACACCGTTGATCTCGACCATGTCGCCCATACGGATGCCATCGTTGCCCATGAGCACGAACCATCCGATGAACCCAATGATGAAATCCTTCAGGGCCACGGTGAGGCCCGCGCCCGCCAAGCCGAGGAACGTGCCGAGGTTGTTGGGCGGACCGAAGATGACGAGAAGAATTAACAGCGCGCCGATCACCTGAATCGACACACGCACTACCATCATCAACGTGTGGAGGCGGCGCCGGTCCATCGACATGGCGCCGAGCGAATGCTCGATCCACCTGTCGAGGACCAAGCCGAAGAGAAGAATGAACAGGATCGAGGCGATTCCACGCAGCGCGAAATTGACTTGCACGCGTTGCTGCGTGCCGACGGCGGCCGCCCATTTGACGTACACCGCGGCGAGACGGTGCTGATTCTCGACGTGCTGGTCCATCGACGATCGCGCCTTGTTGTCGTTCGCGCGACGCTGGGTCGTCCGCAACATCGCCGCCAATGCCTCATGACTCAGGCCGGCTGTTGCGTCGTCGCTGTCCAAGGACGGCGCGGCGGTCGCTGCCTTCTCGAGCGCAGCGTGCTTCGTGGCGAGGGTGGCCGCTGCGGTCTCCGCCATGAGCTTCGCATTTTGAATCCCGACCGTCTTTTCGCGCAGGTCCCACCACGCTTGCGCCCGATGAATCAAACCGATCGCTTCCGGCGGAGCGGTCGCCACAATGCGCGTGCTGTCAGAGCTGCGCGACGACGCTTCGTGCTCCGCAACCATCGCCTGCATGCGACCTTGCGGATCTCCACCCGCGGTGATCAGGTCTTGGTGTGCGTCGTCAACCTCGTCGTGATGGAGCGCGACGTGCGCCTTTTCGAGATTGAACGCGTCCGTCGCCCGGTCGACCGTCGTCGGACCCGCCTTTGCGACGGCCACGGAGTCGGCGGTCATTTCCGCTTCGTCGGCCGCCAGTTCCTTTTGCGCCTGCTGCAGGCGCGCCGTGATCGAGATGACTTCGGGAGTGCTGACCTTGGGTCTCGTCGCCGCGTCGCGCACCGCGTCGCCGAACGCCAGGTCCATCTCTTGATCCGCGATGCGAAACGCGTCCTGGGCGAGACCAACCTCCTCCGCGGACGTCGGCTGGTGAATCAGGTCGCGGACGACGTTTAGCGAACTCTGATCGACTCCGGACGAGTCGGCAGCGGACTTCGCGGCGGCGAGCGCAGCGGCCGGCGCGCCGTCGGTACGAATCACGCCGTAGACCGCCGCGACCAGGAGAATCAGCAGGGTTACGGCCGCAGTGTTTTGCTTCGCTGTCATCGATCGAGACCTGGCTGACGGTTCACGCCGCGAAACGGCTGAATGAACGTAATCCCAAGCCGCTTCTTCTTGGCCTGGGGGTGATGCGCTGGGGTATTATTGAGCAATGACCATCCCCGAATCGGTGCTGGAGAAAATCCCACATCTTCCGGAGTCGCCCGGCGTATACCTCTGGCGCGACTCCGAAGGCACCGTGCTGTACGTTGGGAAGGCCAAGCGGCTGCGCTCTCGCGTCCGAAGCTACGTCACCAGCGACCACGCCGAGAGTATCAAGACGCGCGCGCTCATGCTGTCGGTGCGCGGACTGGAGACGATCGTGGTGCCCACCGAGGCGCATGCGCTCGTCCTCGAAGCCAATCTCATCAAGGAGTACCACCCGAAGTACAACATCGCTCTGCGCGACGACAAATCGTACCCGTACATCAAAGTCACGGTGGCCGAGCCGTTTCCGCGGGTGTGGGTCACACGCCAGCTCGTGGACGACGGCAGTCGGTACTTCGGACCCTACACCGACGTCGGCGCGATGCGTCGCTCGCTCAACGTCGTGAAGCGGATCTTCACGGTTCGCTCATGCAACTACGATATGCCGCGGCAAATGCCGGAGCGGCCGTGCCTCGACTACTTCATCAAGCGCTGCAAGGCGCCGTGCATTCTGGCGCAGACGCAAGCCGATTATCAGTCGATGATCGACGAGGTGCTCATATTCCTCGACGGCAACACGCGTGAGGTCGTCCGGCGCGTCCGCGAGCGCATGGACGAGGCCTCGCGGTCGTTGGACTTCGAGCGGGCCGGCGAACTGCGCGACGCCCTCAGGCATCTCGAGGGGATGGAGGAACCCACCGTCGTGCTCTCCGTCGACGGCGGCGACAAAGACGTCCTCGGCTACGCCCGCGACGGTGACGACGCCGTCGTCGCCCTAATGCGTATTCGCGGAGGCCGTCTGCTCGCGCGCGAGCACCAGTTCGTCGAAAACCTCGACGAGGAGACGGATGACGCTGTGCTCGAGGCCTACATGGCAGGCAAATACCTTCCGCTCGACGAGCGCGCCGCGGAGGTGCTGGTCCCGTTCGAGCCGTGCGATCGCGAGTTGCTCGAGGCATCGCTCGCACGAACGGCGATTCACGTTCCGCAGCGCGGTCCGCGCCGTGAGCTCGTCGATCTCGCGACGCAGAACGCGCGCCACCTCCTCGAGGAGCTTCGCCTTACGGGCGAGGAAGCCGACGAGCGCGCCGGCGATCCCGTGTACGAGCTCCAGCGGCAACTGAAGTTGCAGAAGGTTCCGCGTTCGCTGGTGTGTTTCGATATCTCTCATGCGCAGGGCACCGACACCGTCGCGTCGTGCGTGTGGTTTCAAAACGGCCGTCCGTATCGCGCGGAATATCGAAAGTTCAAGGTGAAGACGGTTGAGGGCATCGACGATTTCGCGTCGATGAACGAAGTCGTGACGCGCTACTTCACGCGCCGACGCGAGGAGGACAAACCGCTGCCCGATCTGGTCGTCATCGACGGCGGCAAAGGCCAGCTCAACGCGGCACACGCGGCGCTCGACACGCTTGGACTTGGTGCGATGCCGATCATCAGCCTTGCCAAACGTGAGGAGGAAATCTTTCTGCTAGGCAACAGTGAGCCGCTCCGCCTGCCGCGACGATCGCCGGCCCTACGCGTGCTTCAGCAGGCGCGCGACGAGGCCCATCGATTTGCGATCACCTTCCAGCGGAAACGGCGTGCATTGCGGACGATCACGTCGGAGCTGCTACGCGTTCCGGGCGTCGGCGAGGCGAAGCGCAGGCAATTGTTGGCCGCATTCGGTAGTTTGCAGGGCGTCCGCGACGCGTCGGTCCAGGCGATCGCGGAGCTGCCCGGATTCGGGCAGAAAACCGCAGAGAAAATCGTGGCGGCGCTGCAGGCAAATTCCCCAACGTCGCGCGCGGTCGCTGACGTTGCGCCACCCATCGAATCTGACACTTCACCCAATATCTCGTGAGCTCCTGGCACCTCGAATGTTCCGCCTGCGACGCGCGTGAAGAAGGCACCGCGCGCGCGTCCGTCTGCCCGAAATGCGGCCAGCCGTTTCTCGTGCGGTATGACTCTCCAATGCCGCTGCGAACCGCCGTGACGGCTCGCTGGGACATGTGGCGATACGCGCCGGTCATGCCGCTCCTCGAGGGCGAGACGCCGGTATCGCTCGGTGAAGGACTTACGCCGCTGCAGGAGTTGCCCGCGCTGGCGCGCGAGCTCAAGGTGAAGCGCGTCTGGGTGAAAGACGAAGGGCTCAATCCCACCGCGTCGTTCAAAGCACGAGGCATGAGCGCCGCCGTCACGCGCGCCCGCGGGCTCGGCGTGCCGGGACTGGTTGTTCCGACGGCCGGCAATGCCGGAGCCGCGCTCACCGCCTACGCCGCGGCGGCCGGAATTCCCGTACGCGTCTACGCGCCGGACACCACGCCCAAGCCGATTCTCGATACGATCCGAGCGCTCGGTGCCGATCTGCAGCTCGTGACGGGCCACATCGGCGACGCGGGCAAACAAGCGCGCGCGTTCTCCGCGGAGAGTGGCTACTTCGACGTCTCCACGTTGCGCGAGCCGTATCGCATCGAAGGCAAGAAAACGATGGGTATCGAGCTCTCTGAGCAGCTCGGATGGGGCTTGCCCACGCATATCGTCTATCCGACTGGCGGCGGCACGGGACTCATCGGCATGTGGAAGGTCTTCGCCGAGATGATCGAAGGGGGCTGGCTGGAAAAGGACGTTGCGCTGCCGCACATGATCGTCGCGCAGGCCGACGGATGCGCGCCGATCGTTCGGGCGTTCGCTGCAGGTGAAGAAAAGGCGATTCCCTGGGAGAACCCGACGACGCACGCCAGCGGGCTGCGCGTGCCGGGCCCACTCGGCGATCGACTGATTTTGCGCGCCCTTCGCGAGAGCAAGGGTGACGCGCATGCGGTCACCGAAGACGCCATTCGCACGGCGACGCTCAAGCTGTCGCGCATGAGTGGCGTCGACGCCGCGCCAGAAGGCGGCTGTGCGCTCGCGGTGACCGAGGAGCTGGTTGCGGCGGGCCGCATTGGCCCCGACGCCGAGGTGTTGATTTTCAACACCGGTAGCGGCGCGTCGTATCGGTTTTAGTAAAGTAGAATAATGCGCATCGCTATTCTCGATCCGTTCAGCGGCATCGCCGGCGACATGACCTTGGGCGCGCTGGTCGACGTCGGCCTCGACGCTGATTGGTTGCGCGCGCTGCCAAACGCTCTCGGTCTCCCCGATATCGGCGTCGACATTCGCCAGGTGAGTCGTGGCGATATCAAATGCCAGAAGGTCGACTTCGCGATTCCCCCACAACCGCATGGGCGTCACATCAAGCAGATTCGCGAGCTCGTTGCGAAGAGCGGCGCGCCTGACCGGGTGAAGCAACTCGCCGACAAAACCTTCACGAGCATCGCCGACGCTGAAGGTGAGATCCACGGGTTGCCACCGGAGAAGGTGCACCTGCACGAAGTCGGGGCCGTCGACGCGATTCTCGACGTCGTTGGCGTCATCTGGGGACTCGAGCTGCTCGGCGTCGAAAGAGTGTATTGCGGCGCGATTGCGCTGGGCGACGGAACGGTGAAGGCCGCGCACGGAATTCTTCCGGTTCCGGCGCCGGCAACGCTGAAACTGCTCGAAGGTCATCCGGTTCGGCCTGGGCCTGAAGGGTCAGGAGAACTGGTGACGCCGACGGGCGCGGCGTTGGTGCAGACATTGTCGGCCGGTGCGCCGCCGCGGGAATACATTCCCGTTCGAAGCGGCTTCGGCGCTGGGACGAAGGAATTTCAGGGACGGGCGAATGCACTTCGCCTCATCCTCGCGGATTCGGTGACGACGGGAGCGCATGTCGAAGATTTGGTCGAGCTCGTGTGCGACATCGACGACATGAGCGCGGAGTATTTGGCGGCGGTCGCCGATGGTGTTCGCGACGCCGGTGCGCTCGACGTCGTGCTGCTGGCGACGACCATGAAGCGCGGCAGGCAGGGCAGTCGGGTGGAGGTGTTGTGTCGTCCGGCTGATGTCGCTCGCCTCGAAGAAATGTTGCTGTCGGAGACGAGCACGATTGGCGTTCGGCAGAGGCTCGTTCGACGTCGCGCGCTCGACCGTAAGACAATCCCTGTTACGGTGCTGGGCCACACGATTTCGGCGAAAATCTCCATGCTGCCGGACGGGACCACGCGCGCGAAACCCGAGTTCGCCGACGTGCAGCGCGTTGCACTGGCGACAGGACGCCGTCTACGGGATATTTCCATGTTGGCCAGTATTGCAGCGGAACGGCCCGCGCAAGAGTAGTGTAGGGAGATACGCATTAACAAAGCTTCACACGCCGCGCGCCGGCTGTTTCGGCCCGCCTCTTTCGAGTAGACACGACCAGGAGAGAATCAGATGCCCGCTTTGGGGGGAAAGGTGTTTTCAGCGTTGATGATCGCGGCCCTCGCGGCGCCCGTCGCCGGAGCGCAGAAGGCCTGCGAGCTCGACGAGGGAACGCCAAACCAGGTAGCGCGCGCCAAGTTGCAGATCCAGGTTGCGCAGAGTGCGCAGAAGCCGGCGGACGCAGCGGCCAAGCTCCGTGACGCGGTGAAGTATCTTGCCGACGGCGACATGACCAAGAACCCGGCCGGACGCGCCTACGTGTACGGGCAGGTCATGGTGTTCTGGCTCTCGCAGCCGAACATGACGACGGGCTACACCACCCGCGGAACCGTTGGTTTCGTCACGGACACCGCCGCCAAGTTCGACATCATCGCGGCGATCGACTCCGGCTTCTCGATCGTTGAGAAGAGCAATCCTGAGTGCGCGGCCACGACGTTGCAGTGGCGCCAGCAGAAGGGCTGGGTCGACCTCGTGAACAAGGCGATCGAGCTCGCGAATTCTCCCGACAAGACCGACTCCGCGGTGATGGTCGCCAAGCGCTCGCTGCAGTTGTCGCGCAACGCGCCGTACGGCTACATGGTACTTGCCCAGGCGGCGGCCAAGGGCAACCAGCCCAAGGATGCAATCGCGAACTACAAGCTCGCCATTGAAGCCGCGACGGACACCGCGGCGGCGATGCAGGACAATCGTCGCAACTTCGAGATGACACTGGGTGCCTATACGGCGGATCTCGCCGACCAGGCCACTGGTGCCGACAAGAAGGCATACCTCGAGGAGTCAAAGGCTGCATACGCCGCGCTCGCGAAGGATCCGGGAGCGAAGTACGCCGACATCGCTCGCAACGGCCAGGCGCGCATTGCGACGTTGAGCGGCGACACCGCGGCGATCAAGGGGTCGTATGCGGACCAACTCGCGAACCCGGGCGCGTTCTCGTACAACTCGCTCATGTCGGCAGCCGTGACCGCCGCTCGCGCGAACCAGACAAGGGACGCCATCAAGCTGTTCGAGGCAGCGAAGGCCGTGAACCCGTATCACCGCGATGTGCTCTACAACCTCGCGCGACTCTACCTCCTCGACAGTGCATACTCGAAGGGGTTGCCGATCGCCCGTCAGTTGCTCGTCATCGATCCGACGAACCCCGACAATTACCAGCTAATGGCCATCGCATACGCGAGCATCAAGCACGGCTACGACGACAAGGGCAAGGAATGGGACGCCAGGGCCAAGGTATACGGCCAGCGCGCGAACGCTCCCAGGGTTTCAGCGTCGGTGCTCAAGGCCAACATCGATTCCGCGGCGAAGGTCACGCCGATCATCAAGGCGTATGCGGACTCCTCCCGAACCGCAGTTGATTCCGCGATCAAGTACAACGACGCGATGACCAAGCTTCCGGCGCGCGTCACGTTCAACGAGTTCACGAGCACCGACGCGAAGACCACCATCGGCGGCAGTATTTCCAACCTCACCGACGCGGCAAAGAGCTTCGTGCTCAAGCTTCAGTTCGTCGACAAGAGCGGAAATGTGGTTGCGTCGCAGGATGTGAACGTCGGTCCGGTGGCGCCGCATTCGGCGGGAACGTTCACGGCAACCGCTGTCGGCGCAGGCATCGTCGCGTTCAAGTACGCACCTTTGACCTAACTGTCTAACTCAAGCAATCAGCTTGTTTTCCACCCATTGATCTCGTAGATTGCATGAGCTGGTTCTGAGAGAATTCAGGACTGTCTTTCGGGGGAAGATCGCTCCACTGATCTTCCCCCATTGCAAGGGTGGGGGTGGGGTTCATGGTTCGCGTCAAGGGCGTTCTCGAGGGAAGCATTGCTGAGGAGTTAGGCATCGTTCCCGGCAGCGAGTTGCTGACCGTGAACGGGCGCGAGCTTGTCGATTTCCTTGATTGGGAATTCCTCACCGCCGACGATGAGCTCATCATCGAGGCCAAACTCCCTGACGGCGAATCGGTCGTCTACGACATCGAGAGGCCCGAGGGCGAAGGCATGGGCGTCGAACTCGAGCCGCCCACCATTCGCCGCTGCGCCAACCGCTGCGAGTTCTGCTTCATCGAGGGCCTGCCCAAGGGACTGCGCAAGCCGCTGTACGTGCGCGACGATGATTATCGCCTCTCGTTCGCCTACGGCAATTTCGCGACGCTGTCGAACGTGAAGGAGCGCGACATCGCGCGCATTCTCGAATACCGGCTGTCGCCGCTGTACATCTCCGTCCACGCCACGCCGTGGGAAGCGCGAAAGGTTCTGCTGAACAATCCGCGCGTGCCAAACATCATGGAGCAGCTCACCACGCTCGCTGACGGCGGAATCCAGTTCCACGGCCAGATGGTGATCGTCCCCGGCCTGAACGATGGCGACATCCTCGAGCAATCGTTCACCGACCTCTGGAACCTCGGCGACGCCATGATGTCCGTCGCCATCGTGCCCGTCGGGCTCACGCAGTTCTCACATCTCTATACCGGCAAATCGATGGACGTGTCGACGACGAACACGCTGCTCGACGCCGTGGAGCGCTGGGAAGCGCGCGCGCTCGCGGAGCGCGGTCATCGTTGGGTGTATGGCTCCGATGAGCTCTATCTGCTGGCGGGACGCGAACTACCAGAGCCCGATTTCTACGACGACTTTCCGCAGATTGAAAACGGCGTCGGTGCCGTTGCATCGCTGCGGCAGCGCGTGACCGACGGGCTGTCGTCGCTTCCGCGCCTCGACGGTCGACGAGTGGGCGTAGTCACCGGCGTGTCGATGGGTCCGTTGATGCCCGAGTTGTTAAGAAAACTCGAACACGCCACCGGTGCGACGTTCGAGCTCATCGTCGTCGAGAACTCGCTGTTCGGTCCCACGACGACGACCGCCGGATTGCTCGTGGGCGCAGACATCAAACGCGCCCTGGCCAACCGCACCGACATCGACCTCGCACTCATTCCGGCGGAGTGCATCAACGACAACGGTCTTTTTCTCGACGAAGAGCCGTT
>JBDTAE010000260.1:0-21189 GCA_039924785.1 Gemmatimonadaceae bacterium
CATCGAAGCCGGCGTCGTTCATCTCCTTCGCCGCCACTTCGGCGGCGGCGAAATCGAAATATCCTTTGTACGGCACGCTACCGACGATCGGAAACCACCATGTATAGGATGCGAGACGGTCCCGATACGCGCCGGACAGGACCAGCACGAGCGTGTCGCGATCGAGTTGGCTGTACGTCGTGCAGCTCTGGTTCGCCGCGAGCTTGATCGAGTCGGACGCGAACGCGCGTGCATCGAGCACGAGCCGCAAACGAGCCCTGACCGCCGGCTTCGTCGTGGAATCCTTGACCATATCGGCAATCGACCGGCGTCGCGCAAGGATTCCGCCTTCCGCCCACGCCGCGCGGACGAGATAGCGGCCCGTGGGAACGAGGACGAGATAGAGGACGCCAAGCCCAAGAACCGCGACGAGAACCCGACAGGGCCAGCGCCAGCGAATGCGTTGATATGAAAACACTTACAATGTATGCAGGTTTGTCGATCTTCTCTGACGTCGACCGCTGACGATCGCTATCTTCATCAACATGTCCTTCGTACACCTCCATTGCCACTCGGAATACTCGCTACTCGACGGCGCGAACAAAATCGACGACCTGATCCGTCGCGCCAAAGAGTTCGAGATGCCCGCCCTCGCAATCACCGACCACGGAAATCTTCACGCCGCCTGGGAGTTCCAGGAGAACGCGAAGAAAGCGGGAATCAAGCCAATCATCGGGATGGAGGCGTACGTCGCGCCAACCGACCGCAAGCTCAAGACACGAGCCGCGCCGGGCGCAAAGCCGTATTACCACTTGGTGCTGCTCGCCCGCGACCTCACGGGCTATAAGAATCTTGTAAAGCTGTCGTCGCTCGCATACACCGAGGGCTTCTACTCCAAGCCGCGCGTCGACCGCGAGCTGCTCGCGAAATACAGCGAAGGCCTCATCGTCTCCTCGGCGTGTCTCGCCGGCGAAGTCGCGCAACACCTCATGTCCGACCGTCTCGACGAAGCGCGCGAAGCAGCCTCGTGGTACGCCGAGCTGTTCAAGGACCGCTACTACCTCGAAGTGCAGGCGCACGAGAGCGAAGGCCAGTCCACGCTCAACACGAAAATCTTTTCGCTCGCCGAGGAGCTCGGGTTGCCGGTGATCGCGACGAACGATGCGCATTTCCTGCGCGCCGAAGATCACGACTCGCACGACGTCCTGCTCTGCATCGGACTCGGCAAGGATCGGAACGATCAGGACCGCATGAAGTACGACCGCGGCCTGTACTTCAAGAGTCCGCCGGAGATCGCGAAGCATTTTGGCGGCCGCACGGACGTCCTCGAGAATACTCTAAAGATCGCGGACGAGGTCGGGATCAGCTTCGAGAAGAAGTACCATCTTCCCGCGTTTCCGCTGCCGAAGGGCGCGGAGACGGAAAACGACTTCCTCACGACGCTCGCCGTCGCGGGGGCAAAGGAGCGGTACGGCGATCCCCTGACCGCCGAGGTACAGACGCGTCTCGATTACGAGCTCGGCGTCATCACGAAGACCGGTTATGCAGGATACTTCCTCATCGTCGCCGACTTCATCAAAGCGGCACGCGACAAGGGCATCCCCGTCGGTCCAGGACGCGGCTCGGCGGCGGGATCGCTCGTCGCGTATTCATTGCGCATCACGGACGTCTGCCCGCTCAAGTACGATTTGCTCTTTGAGCGTTTTCTAAATCCTGAGCGCGTGTCGATGCCCGATGTCGACGTCGACTTCTGCTTCGAGCGGCGCGGCGAAGTGATCGAGTACGTGCGGCAGAAGTATGGCAAGGAGTCCGTCTGTCAGATCGTGACGTTCGGAACGATGAAGTCGCGCGCGGCGGTGAAGGACGTCGGTCGCACGCTGGGCTTCACGCCCGCCGAGACCGACGCGCTCGCGAAGTTGATTCCGAACCAGCCGAACTTCTCGCTCACGATCAAGGAAGCCGTCGACCAGATCGCTGACGTCGGCAAGCTATACAGGAATGACGAGCGCTATCGGCGCCTGCTCGACTACGCGATGTCGCTCGAGGGCCTCTCGCGGCACGCGGGCGTGCATGCGGCAGGCGTCGTCATTGCGCCCGGACCCGTCGACAATTACGTGCCGGTGTGCACGCAGTCGTCGAAAGGCGCCGGTTCGAGCGACGATGAATCCGTCGTCGTGAGCCAGTACGACATGAACTGCCTCGAGAAGGCAGGCATGCTCAAGATGGATTTCCTCGGCCTCACGACCCTCACCGTCATTCACGACGCGCTCGCGTCGATCGAACAGCGCACCGGCGAGAAGATCAATCTCGAGACGGTGCCGTTCGACGACGACAAGACGTATCAAATGTTGCGCGCCGGACGCACGACCGGCGTGTTTCAATTCGAGTCGCCGCTCGCCACGGATATTCTGCGTGGCATGCGATGCGACCGGTTCGACGACCTTGTCGCGTCGAACGCGCTGATGCGTCCCGGGCCGCTCGACGCGGGCATGCACCGTGTGTTCCAGCGGCGCAAGCGCGGCGAAGAGCCGGTCACGTACGCGCTCCCCGAGCTCGAGCCAATTCTCGCGACAACGTACGGCGTCATCACCTATCAGGAGCAGGTGATGCGTATCGCCCAGGTGTTGGCGGGCATCTCGCTCGCCGAAGCCGACGTGCTGCGAAAGGCCGTGGGCAAGAAGGACTCGGAGCTCATCAAGAAGGAGATCGGCAAGTTCGTCGAGAAGGCCGTCGCGCGCGGCCACGATCGCAAGATCATCGAAGAGATTGGCGGTCAGATCGAGACGTTCGGCCGGTACGGCTTCAACAAGTCACACGCCGTCGCGTATTCAGTAATCTCTTATCACACGGCGTGGCTCAAGGCGCACTATCCCGCCGAGTTCATGGCGGCGATCCTGTCGTCGTCGATCGGTGATACGGACAACGTCGTCAAGTTCATCAACGAGGCGCGCGAAGTCGGCATCGAGGTATTGCCGCCCGACGTGAACGAGTCAGGGTACAAATTCACCGTAATTGGCGAAAAGCGAATGCGCTTTGGTCTGGGCGCTGTGCGCAACGTCGGACGCTCGGCGATCGACTCCATTCTCGCGGCGCGCGCCGACGGTCCGTTCGCATCGTTCTACGATGTGTGCGATCGCGTCGATTTGCGTTTGTGCAACAAGCGCGTGTTCGAAGCCTTGATTGCGAGCGGCGCGTTCGACGGGCTCGGTGGACATCGGGCGCAGTACTCCGCGGTGCTCGACACGGCGTTGCAGGAGGCGTCACTCAAGCAGCAGGAGGCGCAAATCGGCCAGTTCTCGCTGCTCGGTGACATCTCGACCAACGCGACGACGATGGAGACGACGCGAGTACTTCCGAATCTTCCGCAACTCAGCGACTCGGAACGGCTGACGAAGGAAAAGGAGATTCTTGGCTTCTACATTTCGGGGCATCCGCTGGAGCCGTTCCGTCTCGAGTGCGAACTGTTGGCGACCCACACGGTGTCTCAACTCGGCAAGTGGCAGGATCAGTCGATTTGCCTGGGTGTCGTCGTCACGGCTGTCAAGAAGCAAATCAGCAAACGGTCCGGAGCCGAATTCGCCAGGTTGACAGTCGAGGATTTTTCCGGATCTTCCGAGGTCCTCGTGTTTCCCGAAGCCTGGACACTGCTGAGCGACCGGGTGAAGACGGACATCCCTGTCTTATTGAAGGGCAACTACTCGAAGCGCGATCAGGAAGTTGAGAATCCAACGTTCATCGTCGAGTCGCTGACGCCGTTCGTTGAATTGCGGTTGACGGGCCAGGTTGCTGTCGCAATCGACGTATCGAACGGGGGAGGATTGAGCCCCGACGTGATGCAGGACGTGCGAGCGGTGGTGAATGCTCATGCGACTTCGCAGGCGTCGTCGCCGCCGCTCGAGGTGCAATGGAAGGACGAAACAGGAGCGCGCGCGCGTCTGCGTTCGCGTTCGTTGAGGATGGTGGCCTCCCAGGCTGCCCTGACCGATCTGCGCGCGCTTCTCGGCACCGATCGCGTCCGACTCGTTCGCGGGAGCTGATGTGGGTACTTCCGTAGCGTTGGACTTCGAGAAACCAATTCTCGAATTGGAAAAGCAAATCGACGAGCTCAAGCGACTGGCCGGCGGCCAGCAGATTGACGTCGAGAAAGAGATGGCGCCGTTGGTGAAAAAGCTCGCGGAGCTTCGCGAGGAGATTTATAAAAACCTCACGCCGTGGCAGCGCGTGCAGGTCGCGCGCAATTCCAAGCGCCCGTTCACGCTCGACTACATCCAGCTGGCCTGTACCGACTTCATCGAGTTGCATGGCGACCGCGCGTTCCGTGAGGACGCGGCGATCGTGGGCGGCTGGGCGCGCCTCGACGGCGAAACGGTGATGGTGATTGGCCAGCAACGCGGCCGCGACACAAAGGAAATTCTCAAGCGCAATTTCGGGATGCCTCACCCCGAGGGCTATCGCAAGGCCCTTCGATTGATGAAGCTCGCCGAAAAATTTCATGTGCCCGTGCTCACCTTCATCGACACGATGGGTGCGTGGGCCGGACTCGGCGCGGAAGAGCGCGGCCAGTCGGAGGCGATCGCGCGCAACCTGTTCGAGATGAGCCGTCTCGAGGTGCCTATCATCGCGACCGTCATCGGTGAAGGCGGCAGCGGCGGCGCGCTCGCGCTCGGCGTCGCCGATCGGACGAACATGCTCGAGAACGCGGTTTATTCGGTGATCACAGTCGAAGGCTGCGCGGCGATTCTCTGGAAAGACGGCAAGAGCCAGGAGATGCGGGAAAAGGCGGCGGCGGCCCTCAAGATCACCGCGCAGGAATTGCTCGAGCTGCGAGTGATCGATGAGATCATTCCGGAGCCTCCTGGCGGCGCACATTCAAATCACGAGGCCGCGGCCGCGGCGGTGCATGATACGCTCGTGCGACAGCTCGAGGATCTCCGTCGCTACAAACCGGATAAGCTCGTGCGACGCCGGAGAGACAAGTTTCTGCGCATGGGTCAGTTTCAGGAGTGAGCGATCACGCGGAACGTCGGTGAGACGCTATCGTCCGCCGAACAGTTAGCTTATAGAGATGCACCTGATCGAAGTCGCCTTCAAAGGCAATCGAAAGGATTTCTTCATCTGGGAGGCTGACGAGGCTCCGCCGCAACGCGCGGCGGTCATCGTTGAAGCCGACCGTGGTGAGGACCTTGGCTTCGTGTACGCGATGGACGAACTCGCCGAAAAGCGGAATGCCGGCGTTCCGCACGGCTACGGCAGTGCGGGCACGCGAAAGAAAGCACGACGTCTTGCGAACGCCGAGGAGATCGTCCGCGCGAAGGAACTGCGCGAGCAGGACGAAGACGCGCGTCGCAAGGCGGCCGAGCGCGTGCGCGCCAACGATCTCGCAATGAAGCTGTCCGACGCCGAGTGGCAGTGGGATCGCAAGAAGCTCACGCTGTATTTCACGGCGGAACGGCGCGTCGATTTCCGCACGCTTGTCCGCGAGCTGGCGTCGATGTTCCGCACGCGGATCGAGCTCAAACAAATCGGCGTGCGCGACGAGGCCAAGCGTCTCGACGGCATCGGTCGCTGCGGACGACAGTACTGCTCGTCCTCGTGGCTCCCCGAGTTGCGACCCGTCAACCTCGGCGTCGCAAAGGATCAGCGGCTGTCGCTCAATCCATCGCAGATCTCTGGCGCGTGCGGCCGGCTCATGTGCTGCCTGCGGTACGAGCACGAGTTCTATGTGCAAAGTCGCAAGCGCTTTCCGAAGGAAGGTCGCGTCGTAAAGACCTCGAAGGGTGAAGAGAAGGTCATATCGAACGACATTTTCCGTGAGCGCGTCACACTGCGCGGTGTCGACGGAGAGTTTCGCAACATCACGCTCGTCGAACTCAAGACGGAGGCGGAGACCGCGGGAACGCCGTTGGCCGTGATTGCGTCGGCCATCTCGCCGATGACCGACGAGTATCCGATTCCTGGCGCCGTTCCGCACGACAGCACGGATCTCGTGCTCGAAGCGGAAGTCGAAGAGAACTATTCCGTCGACCTCATTGTCTCCGACGAGCCGCACGACATCGCTGGCGTCGAGGTGCCGTCGATGGCAACGGCGACGGAGACCCCTGCCGATGCCGCGACGACCAGTCCGGAAACGCCCGGCGTAGAACCGCAGGGAGACGAGGCTGCGCGCGACAAGCGTCCGCATCGTCGGCGCGGCCGGCGTGGCGGTCGTCGCAACCGCAGTGGCTCGCGCGGCGCGAGCGAGGACGCGAACGGCCAACCGGAGGCCGCGGACGACTCGGCGGACGACGGCGGCTCGGATTCCGACGAGACCTCTGAGTAACCCTCAAGCCATTCGCACCGTGGAACCGTTCTACATCACCACCGCCATCGATTACGCCAACGGCGATCCGCACATCGGCCACGCGTACGAGAAGATCGGCGCTGACGCCATCGCGCGGTATCATCGTCTTCGCGGCGACGATGTGTATTTCCTCACAGGCCTCGACGAGCACGGGCAGAAGGTCGCGCAGGCTGCCGCCGAACGCGCGGTGACGCCGCAGGAGTTCGTAGACAGCATTTCGGCGCGCTTCGAGGCGATGTGGAAGCGGTTGGAAATCTCGAACGACCGGTTCATCCGCACGACGGAACCCGGCCACAAGAGCGGCGTGCGCGCGCTCATCAAGCGTATTCACGACAATACCCCCGACGATTTTTACGAGAAGTCGTATGAGGGTTGGTATTGCGTCGGCTGCGAGCTGTTCAAGCGCGAGGACGAGATCGCCGACGGTAAGTGCGTCCTGCATCCAACGCGGACCCTCGACTGGGCGACCGAGCGCAATTGGTTCTTTCGCCTCACGCGCTATGAGCCTTTTCTAAAAAAACTGTTCGCGGAACGACCGGAATTCCTGCAGCCCGAATCGCGACGCAACGAAATCCTTGCGCTGCTCGAGCAGGGCCTCGAGGACATTTCGATCACGCGATCGCGCTTGTCCTGGGCCATCCCCTTTCCGTTCAAGACCTCGACCGGCGAAGAGCAAGGCACGTGGGTGTGGTTCGACGCGCTGCCGAACTATCTCACCGCGACCGGCTTTCCCGCGAAGGGCTACAAGGACCGGTGGCCGGCACAACTGCACATCATCGGCAAGGACATCACCCGCCTGCACTGCGTGATCTGGCCGGCGATGCTG
This sequence comes from Gemmatimonadaceae bacterium, assembly GCA_039924785.1. Classification (GTDB taxonomy): domain Bacteria; phylum Gemmatimonadota; class Gemmatimonadetes; order Gemmatimonadales; family Gemmatimonadaceae; genus JAQBQB01. The sequence goes on from JBDTAE010000260.1 coordinate 7,146, forward strand.
CAGGCGGCCGAAATCGCGCTGCCGGAGCGTGTTTGGGCACACGGCTTCGTGCTGCTCTCCGGCGAACGCTTCAGCAAGTCGTCGGGCGTGCGGCTCGACGTCGACGAGGCGATCGATCGCTACGGTGCCGATGCGCTACGCTACTTCCTGCTGCGCGAAGTGCCGTTCGACACGGACGGCAGTTTCTCGTACGAACGCTACGACGACCGGTACAACTCCGATCTCGCCAACTCACTCGGCAACCTCGCAAGCCGCGCGATCTCGATGGTCGAGAAGTATTGCGACGGTGTGGTTCCGAACGCGCCATACGTCGAGTTGGATAAGCTCGACGCCGCCGATCTCGCCGAATATCACAGCGCGATGGACGGTAGCCGCGGCTACCTGCTGCACGAAGGATTGCGTCGCGTGATGGCGTGCGCGTCGCGCGGAAACGAGTTCATTCAGTCGAACCAGCCGTGGGCGCTCGCGAAGAACCCGGACAAGCGCGTGGAGCTCGAGAGTGTGCTTGCGGCAATCATCCGGCAGCTCGCCCGTCACGCGATTCACCTCGCGCCCTTCATGCCGTCGAAATCGCAGGAGCTGTGGGAGCAGATCGGCGGGCCGGGTCGCGTCGACCAGCAGCGTTTCTCGAACGTCGACTCGCTCGACGTGACCGGTTGGCGGGTAGCAAAAGGGGCTTCGTTGTTTCCGAAGCCCCCTGCTCCCGCTGCACCGTCAGCCTAAGCCGTTACGGTTTTGCCGGAGGCGTTGGCGGCGGCGGCTTGGAAAAATCCACCGTCGGCGGTCCCGCGTTCGCAGCGCCTGTCGCATTGAAGTACGTGCGCGGTTTTGCGCCCGACACTCTCGCGGTAACAACCGTGGGGAACTGGCGGATGTACGCATTATACGCGTTCACCGCCTGGTTGTAGTCCTGGCGCGACACGGCGATGCGGTTCTCCGTGCCAGTGAGCTCGTCCTGCAGCTTTAGAAAACCCTGATCGGCCTTCAGCGTTGGGTACGCCTCGACGGTGACCATCAACCGCTGCAGCGCGCCCGACATCTGCGCATTTGCGTTGGCGATCGTCTCGGCGTCGTGGCCCTGAATGGCCGTCGTCAAACCGGCGCGGGCCTGTGTGACCTGCGTGAAGACCGTTTCTTCATGCTGCGCGTACCCCTTCACGGTGTTGACCAAATTGCCGATGAGGTCAGCGCGGCGCTGAAGCTGTACTTCGATTTGGCTCTGCGCAGACGCCGCCTGTTCGTCGAGCGTCTGAATGCGGTTGTACCCGCACGCGCCGAGCGGAAGGAGGAGCAAGAGTGCAAGCCAGCGTTTCATATGATGGACTCCGAAGATTTTTCGAGGGAATGAACCTGCGTTGTACACTACGGCGCCGAGGCCGAAAAAGTGACGACGCGCGGCTGAGGGCGAAATAGCCGACCTACCCATTCAGTTGGTACTTGTCGAGATAGGCAACGAGCTGCTCCATTCCGCGCAGATAGCCGGGCAGTGTCGTCGAGACGTCGCCCGCCTTCAGGCCCGATTCACCACGAACATGCCTGATCACGCGCGCGAACGGTTCCGGATCGAATCCCGCCTGTTTTCCGACCTCCGTCGCCAACGCAACGTTGTCTTTCGGCGGAGTTCCACCGTGCAGACGAACCGTCGCGCGGAACACCACCATGATCGCGCTCGCGCTCGCCGCCAGCAACTTCAACAGGCGATTGTTGTCATTGCCCGCCGCAAGCACGCCCTGGCGAAGCTTGATCACCTTCCCCATCGCCTCCTGCTCGAGCTGCAGCCGAAGGTCTTTCGGATCGACGGTGATCCCGTCGAAGAGCGCTTCGCCGGCCAGCACCTTGTGACGGTCGAGAATGTCGGCGTACTCCATCGGGAAAATGTCCGACGACCCGCGCCATTCTGAAACTGTCATCGTGAGCGGCGCGGGATTTCCCGCTTCCGTCCACGCGCGTGACGCCGCCGACGCCGCCGTCAGCTTCGCCTGATCGAGACCGTCCACGATCACGAGCACATTGTAGTCGGACCGCTTGGCGATGTGCTCACCCGCAGCCGCTGACCCATACAGCACGATCGACTTGACCGCCGGTCCGTACGCCGACTTCAACTGCTTGACGAGTTCGTCGAGTGTCATTGATGCCATGATCACCAAGATCCGCTGGAGCCACCACCGCCGAAACCGCCTCCGCCTCCGAAGCCACCAAACCCGCCGCCGCCGCCACCGCCTCCACCAAATCCACCGCCGCCGCCTCCCCCACCAAACCCGCCAAAGGGAAGGAAGATCGGAATACACCCGCGTCGACGTCCGCCAAGGCTCGACAGAATTACGAAAAGAATGATGACGAAGACGATCGGAGGAATGCCGCCGCCCCGTCGTCCCGACGATCGCTGCGCCTGCGGCTGAACAGGCGCCTGAAACGTCGAATCGATCGTGAAATGGAATTCACCCGCAAACCGCTCGGCGATTCTGAGCGTCATCAGCTCGATACCGTCGCCGTAGTTCTGCTGGCGGAAGAACGGAATTACCTCGTCGCGAATCGCGCCGGTGGTGGCGTCGGTAATAAAGCCTTCCGACCCGAGCCCCGTCTCGATACGCTCATGTCCGCTGCCGTCCTTGCTCGTCTCCTTCGGAACGACGAGGATGATCACGCCCGTGTTGCGCGCGGGATCGCCGGGCTTTCCGTTCTGCCCGACCTTCCACTGGCGGCCGATGTTCAATGAGACTTCTTCAATCGGACGGCCGCCCAGATCGGGCAGCGTCACGACGACGATCTCGCCCCCGGATTTGGCGCGGACGTCGTTTATGATGCGCTGGATCGTCGCCTGATTCGATTCAGGGATGATGTGCGCGAAGTCGTTGACGTACCCCTGCGGTTGCGGAATCTGCAACTGCTGGGCGGGCACAACACGCGCGACGAGCGCGAAGAGAACTACACCGAAAAGGCGTCTCATCGATGTCCGAGCCGCACGTCTGGCCGGTCGATCAAAGCGTTGATGAGCCGCGCTGAGAACTCGTGAATCTCGCCCGTAATGGCCTCCGCTTGCACAGCCAAATATCCTCGACCGATCTGTAACACCATCGCGACGACGAGACCGAGCGCCGTTGGGCGCAACGCCTCGCCGAGTGCCGTGAAGAGATTGGCGTTACTTCCGGCACCCGCGGCAAGCAACGCCGCACTGATACCGTGAAGAGTACCCAACACACCAAGCATCACGGCTACTAACGCAAACGTACGTAAATAGTGCAGCCGATGTGTCAGTCGGGGAATGATCGTAAGTGCGGCCGCGCCGGCGAGCTGCTGGAGGTTAATTTCGTCCTTGCTCCGGCTGCGGAGCATGATGAGACCCATGTCGGGAAGCGCGGCGGTGGACGCGGCACACTGCTTGATCGCTTCGTCGATCTTGCCGCCTCGAACGAGCTGAATGATCCGCTCGATGAACATGCGACCGTTGTTCTTCGAGCGGATGACGATCACGTACACGCGTTCGGCCATCACCGCCAGACCCCCGATACCAACAAGCAAAATGAGGATGGCGATTGGTCCGCCGCTCCTCACCCCGTCCATATACCAGGATGCCGCCGTTGCCGTGTTCATAGTGCCAGGTTCTCCGAACGTAATCGACCACCGCCAGTGACCGAGGAGTCCGGCTGAGGCTCGGGGTGCAAGACACATGCCTTGTACCGGCACGCATCTACGGCGTAGCTTTCGAGTATGCCACGCATATCGCTACAGATCATCGCTTTGGCCGCCCTCGTCGCGGCCTGCAAACAGCCGGACAACCAACCGGACAAACAACCCGACACGCGCACAGCCAGCGCCGCCGCAACCGCGACGACAACGGCCGCAACCGCGGCCGGAAACGTCGCGCCAGGTGCAGTCGCCAACGACACCATCAGCGATCGCGCGGACCGCGGACGCCTCCTCGGCGACACGAACGCGAAAGTATGGGTCATCATGGCCAGCGATTTCCAGTGCCCCTTCTGCAAGCAGTGGCACGACAACGCATTTCAGGGACTCCTCAAGAATTACGTGAACACCGGCAAAGTGCGACTCGCGTTCCTGAACGTGCCACTCAGCATACACCCGAACGCGGTGCCGGCATCCGAAGCGGCCATGTGCGCGTCGATACAGGACAAATTCTGGCCCGTGCACGAAGCGTTGTTCGCCACCCAGAAAGACTGGGAGAACCTGGCCAATCCCGATTCCGCACTGACAGCCATCGTGAAGAAGACGGGCGTCGACGTCGGAAAATGGACGCCCTGCTACAAGGGCCATCTGACTCGCCCGTTGATTCAAGCCGACCACGATCGCGCGATTCAACAGCACGTCAACTCGACGCCGACGTTTTTCATCGGTGACCAGGTTCTCGCGGGCGCGGACGTCGACGTACCGGCCGCCATCGAGGCGGCGCTCAAGGCGCGCGCAAAGAAACCGGGCAACTGATTGCCCGCGCGCTTCGCGGTGCAGTTCGGGTACCGCGCACTTGCACAGATGGCGCGCGGGGCGGCCGCGGTCGCACCAAACAGTGATTCAAAACTTCTAAGAACCCTTCGCGCGCGCCGCGGCATTCGCGCACGCTACCGCGCTTGGGGCGACGCACATCGCGATGCGACGAAGCAGCTGCTATGGATGCACGCGCCATCCGTCGGCGAAGGACTGCAAGCGCGACCTGTGCTCGAGATCGCGCGATCGCGCCGACCCGAGCTCCAGCTCGCCTACACGCACTTTTCGCCGAGCGCGGCGAGCTTCGCGGCATCGCTGAACGTCGACTTTCACGATTACCTCCCGTTCGACACCACCGGCGACGCGCACGCCGCGCTCGACGCGCTCAAACCGACGGCGCTCGTCTTCTCCAAACTCGACGTCTGGCCGGTCATCACACGCGAAGCGCGCGCGCGCGGCGTTCGACTCGGCCTGATCAGCGCGACGATGTCTCGCGGGTCATCGCGCCGGTCGCGCACCGCAAGCACCTTGCTGCGCGACGCGTATGCCGTTCTGGAGGTCGTAGGAGCCATCGACGAGGTCGACGCCGACCGACTCGTCCAACTCGGCGTTCGATCGAGTGTGGTGGTCGTGACGGGCGATACACGCTACGACCAGGTTTGGCAGCGCGCCGGAAAGGTCGACAGCAACTCGGCGCTGCTCTCGCCGCTCCGCAGTGATCGCCCGACCATCGTCGCCGGATCCACGTGGCCGGCGGACGAGGCGGTCGTGCTTCCCGCGCTCGAGTTGCTTCGCAATAGCGACGTCGACGCGCGCATGATCATCGCCCCGCACGAGCCGACGCCGGACCACGTGACGTCGATCGTGGCCTGGGCCAAGGACCACAACGTACGGGTCGCGCTGCTCGGAACCGACGAGGCGAACCAGGCGGACATCATCGTCGTCGATCGCGTCGGCGTGCTGGGCGATCTCTATGCGCTGGCGGACGTCGCGTTCGTGGGCGGTGGATTTCATTCGGCGGGATTGCATTCGGTGCTCGAGCCGGCGGCGTTCGGCGCGCCGGTCGCATTTGGACCGATGAACGAGATGAGTCGCGACGCGACTTTGCTGGCGCAGCGCGGCGGCGGCGTGGCAGTTGCCACCGATGCCGAGTTGTGCCGGAGGTTCAAAACGTGGCTGACGAATCCCGCCGGGCGCAAAGAAGCGTCCGACTATGCGCGCGCGCTCGTTCGAAGTGGCGTCGGCGCTGCCGAACGCTCGTACGGACTTATCGCGCGCTTGCTACAGTAGCCGCCGCCGGCTTGGCCGCCGGCGCGCGCGACGGGCGATGCAGGAAGAACCCCTGCACGAGATGGACGCCGAGGTCTTTGACGGTTTGGAATTCTTCGGCGCGCTCGACCCCTTCGGCGATCACCATCGCGCCGTGGTCGTTCGCGAAGCGCACCATCGTCTCGACGAGATTCTGCTTGATGAAATTCGTATCGATCGCGTTGATGAGCGAGATGTCGAGCTTGATGAAATCCGGCTCGAGGTTCGCGATCGATCCCAGTCCCGCATAGCCGCTGCCCGCGTCGTCCACGGCAAAGCGGAATCCTTTCTCGCGAAAGATTTTCAGACGTTCACGGAATTTCGGATAGTCCTTGATCGCCGTGCGCTCGGTGATCTCGATGACGACGCGTTCAGGAAATTTCAATTCGTTTTCATTGAACGTCGGATCGCTGAAGTCGTGCGGGTCGACGTTGAGGAATAGCAGCTCGCCCGGTCCCAGGCGTGCTTCCATGCCTTCGATCGCGCGCCCGCGGCAGAGGCGGCTCAGCTCCCACACGAGGTCGGCCTCGGCGGCGACGTCGAACATGACTTCGGGACTTCGCAAGCTGCGCATGACGCCGCGCGCCAGCGCTTCGTAGCCGAAGATCTTCCGCGTTTCGGTGACGACGATGGGGTGATAGTCGACATACACGCCGCGGTCGCGCAGGCTCGAGCGCAGGTCGGCGACCCGGCGAGCGCGTTCACGCTGCTCGATGGAGCGCGACGCGTTCGCCGCTTCGCGAATACCGCGATAGATCAATCGCTCGAGGCGAATCTTCGGGCTGTAGTACACGTGCGCCCATCCGACGTAAATGTCGAACAACGCGGCAATGTCTTCGCCGTGATTCGCCTCGATGCGTCCCGCGACGTGCTGTTGAAGTCGCGCGACCATGTCCGTGATCTCGTTCTCCGTCGCCGCGGCTTCGCCCGCCGCGGGAACGTGGAAGAAGATGAAATCGTCGTCGTTGGTGAAGCTGACCATCAGCCGCGACGTGTTCATCGCGGTGTCGTCGAGAAATTCGCGCACTGCAGCCGCGGTCGTCTCGAGCACGGCGTCGAGCTTCTCCCAGCCGTAAATCTCTTCGATCTTCGAGTAGCGAACGAAGTTGAGATACAGCACCACGAGCTCACCGCGTTCCTTGAACAGCGCGCGCGACCGCTCGATCGACACGGGAAGCGTGGGCAACCCGGTGAACGAGTCGTGGAGCATTTGCTCATAGACCGCGCGTTCGACGCGGTCCGACGACACCGTGAGATTCGGCTGCACGCGCGCGACGGCGGCTCGCACCCGTTGCGCGATCTCGTCCGCGTCGGCGGGACAGCGGAACCACTCTTCTGCCTTGAGCTCGACCGCGCGACGCCGGGCGGTGTCGTCGGCGCACGCGATGATCGCGGGAACACCGCACCCGTGCGCGGCCTCGACCGTGGCGCGAAGTACCGTCGGGTCTGATGTCCCGATAACGACCGCCCGCACGCCAGCGCGCGAGCTCGTCGTTGCCGCAAGTTGCGCGGACGCGACGCGCTCGATGCGCCAGCCGTCGAGATCCTTGACCGCCTCTTCTACCGGACCTTCTTCCCAGTCAGTCAGCAGGATGAAGTCGTTCACAACCGACCGCCCGTCGAGGTGACGAGTTCGAAGGTGCTCACGAAGCGAGCGTTCGCTGCATGGCCAGGTTGCGGTGAACGGTCTCCGCGAGGGTCGCGAGTTCGAATGGTTTCTCCACGTAATCGTCCGCGCCAATCTGCAACGCGTCCCTCTTGTCCTGCCAGTCGTCCAGCGCTGTGACCATCACAATGCGAACGGATTTCCCCATCGTCGGGTGCTGCTTCATCGTTCGGCAAACATCCCACCCGTCGCGGCCCGGCATCATGACATCCAGCAGGACAAGCGCCGGACGCACTGTCTCAAATACGGAGAGCGCCTCGTCCCCGCTGTGCGCCACCGTGATCGGATAGCCGAGTCGTCCAAGATATTGGCGAACGATCTCTGCGTTGTCCTCGTTGTCGTCCACGACCAGGATCGGCGGAAACTCTTCTGTGTCCATGAAGCTACCTGTGAATGCGTGGTTGGGCCCGCGCGACCGAACGACCCTGGCTTCATGAAGGCAATTCGTACGCCCAGTCTCTTGCCTCGCCTGGTTTTGCTTGGCATCGAGTAGACATTGGGTCCGCAAACCGGTTGGCCTTCCCCCCCAATCAGTCCCCGGCTTCTTCAGATGTAGTACCGGGGATTTAGCTTGATTGCGGACCCGCGTACTATCCCCGCAAACGACGGGCCCGCGGATCAGCACGCCTCGGCCCCTCGCCGTGGCCGCAGGCCGGCAAGCGGGCAAGCGGTCACGTCACCCCGATCAACGGAGTCACCATCGTTGGCACAGGCGTCAGCGTTGCCTGCGCTCCCGTCGAATGGATGGGCGCCGGGGTACGGGTCGAAGCTCCCGAGGCTGGACCAGACTTCCGCCGAACCATTTTCGCCGACGTCCACTCGGCGAGGAGCGGCGGATTGTCTGGGAGATGCGCCAGGATTAGCGCATCCAAGACATGGAGGATTACTCGACCGCGCTTCTCCTCCTCGACAAGACCGACGGTGGCGCCGGCTCGGCGGTTTTGCGGCTGGCCGCGCCCCGCGACCGACGTCAATACCGTGGCAGCGGCGGTTCGAAGATCGTCGACGAAGGTTGACGGAAGTCCGTTGTCGACGAACACCTGTGCGTGCGCCCCGGCTGCCTCTGCCATCGCATACGCCGCAGCCACCAGCCGCTGCGGAGGTGTCGTTGTTGGCGGGAGCCTCAACGCGACGAACTCCGGTACGCTCCGCAACTCGAGCTGCGCCAGCTTCGCGACCGGCCGCATGTAGCTGCGGCGGAGCGTTAAGCGCAGGGCATGCTGCCGGGCGGTTTCGCCTCTACCGCCGCGGTCCGCGCTGTCCTGCGTGACCGAGTAGTCGGAGAGCTGCTTCACGACGTCGTCCAACTGTTTTCTGGTCGACGTGTTGACCGCCGCCAGCGCATCGGCGTTCGCGTCGAGGAAATGCTGAGCGCGAACGAGGGCGTTGAGTACTGCAATCTGTCCATCTCGCATGGTACGACCTCCATAAGGGATTCGAATGCCGAAAAGGTGAGAGGACCGTGATAGGCATTCGATCACCGCGGCCCTCATATAGAGAGCTGGCCAGGTTTCTCGAAGTCTTGCAAAAAAAGTTGGGATGGCCGCAAAAAAAGTTGGATGGCCTTCAAGAAAGTCGAATGGCCTTCAAAAGAATCGGATGGCGTTCAACAAAGTTGGCGCGGCGTTCGAAACACTCCGGGTCCTGATCGCCGCCGACAGAGCGTCAGCCGCGAAAATCCGACTGGAGCAAATTGTTCGAGGGGTCCTCTCGCAAGCCCACTTCGTCATCTCGCACGCCGATTCAACCACCGGCAACGCGCTCGCGACTTGTCTCGATTTCCGTAGCGGTCCTGAAACGGGGAACACGGGCGCCGTTTCGGGTCGACGGGTCGTGTCCGATTGTCGCGTTTGTTGTGAGAAACGCGACGACTCGTCTTCGCGCCGAGACGGGTGTCGATCCACGCGGGACGAACGGCGAAAAAGATGCGGACGGTCGGCTCAAACGCTTGCCGGTCGCCGGTCGGCTTTTTCCGAGATCGAGGACAAATGAGACGATGCCAGGCGTTTTCGAGGGCGGTGTTCTCGAACTTCGACGACCGAGCTCGATGTGGAAACCGGTGCCCGCGTCGCGATACGAGGTGCGTGCTCCCGCGAGGAGGTCGTTGGGAATTGAGCGAGGTCGTCTCGCCGCGGAGATAACTCCTCTCGCGGCTGAATCGACGCTCGCGCGGATGACTCGATTCGTCGTGCGGCTCAGTCGATCTACGCAAAAGGCGCCGAACTCTCCGTTAAATCGCACGATCTCGTGTTTTGGTCCGTGCGAGACATCTCGTCTTCACGGCGACATCGCTCGGAGTTTTGCGAACTGTTCTCACCACTCGACGGGGTGACTTTGCCTTCCGAGTCTGTCGTATTCACGCCCGTGGGTTTCAGTTTTACACGCTGGACCGAGGATTTGGGATTTTGGAGTGCTCCGTCGTGGAAGTTCAATGCCGATGTTCCAATAGACGGACGCGACACGGTAGTCACGGCGGTCATCTTTCCCGCCGGGCGTGCACCATTGCCTCAGCCGCGTCTGTGTTTCCATGACCAAAGTTTCTCCGCAGGGAGATTCGGTTACGCCTGCCGGTCCCGAGTCCGCGAACGATCAGCTCGAGTCCCTCTTTACAGTCGCTGCCGCCTCTCCAACTGCCGGGGCACTTAGAGCTTCTTAAAACGGCGACAGCCGGAGAGTGCCGGCGTCTGTTCTCGCGCGAGGGTACAAGCGGCTGCAACCGGGCAGCACCGCCAACGCCACGTTCGACCGGCTCGTCGTTCGACGCAACCGTCGTGGATATCTTGAAGAATAGGAGTTCGACATCGAGCCAGCGCGGTCGATCCCATGGCCAGGGTGCTTCATTCCGGATCGCCTCGAGTGGCGCGAGGTAGTCATCGCGCGGACGATTTCGACGATTCCGAAGCCGAGACTTGGCGCGGTGGCGGCGGATCAGTTCAGTCGTTGGCCGATGCAGGTGTCGAGCAAGGACCGCACCGACAATGCCACCACGTGTACAGACACCAGTCACGCCCACACGAAGTATAACTAGTATTCTCTAAAGATGAATAACGACGGCGACTGGTGACGGCCGGAACCTCAATGCATAGGCATATGCAGTGATTCCTCGCCGATGATACATCTGTTTGCCGACCGCTTGCGACTACACCGGCATTCGCGGCAGTCGTCTTCACTCGACGCGGGTGCCCAAGTCATTTGGTGCGGTCGCTCATTTGGTGCGGTTGTTCGTTGTGCCGTCGTTCGCCTGCTCGTATCGTTCGCCTCCCTTTGTGTCGTTCTCCGTTTGTTGTCCGTTCGGTCCGTTCCAGTCCGTATCAGGCAGTTGCAGTTTTTCCCGCCGCTTGCCGGCCCGCAGGAGAGGTTGCCCATCTGCGCCCGTTCACCCAATGACGTTGCGCACCCGCCGTTCCAGTTCTCGTTCACGGCGTTCTCTTTCAGAGCGTGTTTCCTTCACAGCGCTCGCTGTAAATAGTCCGAGCTATGACACAGTCCCCGCGTCATTCCGCCCCAATTCCGTCCAATCCGCGTTCGCAGTTGTGGTTTTTTCACAAAGAAAAAGGCCGACGCTTCCGCGCCGACCCTTGTGTTCTTGCTACTGCCGCCTGCGAGCAGCCGTAACGCCAAACTTACGCGGCCGACGCTTTCTCCGTCACGACGCGCACGTTGTTGTCGACGACCTGCAAGAACCCGCCTTCGACATTGAACTGCTTGCCGCCGCTGCCGCCGACCTTGAGCACGCCCTTGCCGAGCAGCGCCATCATCGGAGCGTGGCCCGTCAGAATGCCGACGCTGCCGTCCCACGCGGGCGCGACGACCGAATCGCTCGTCCCCTCGTACAGCACAGCTTCCGGCGAAATCACCGAGACGTTGAGCATTTTCTAATCAGGCCTGTATCTTCTTGGCGTTCTCGACGACATCGTCGATGCCGCCCGCCATGAAGAACGCCTGCTCCGGGAGACTATCGAACTCGCCCGCGACCAAACGCTCGAACGACGAGATCGTGTCCTCGAGCTTCACGAGGCGACCCGGAATACCCGTGAACTGTTCGGCCACCGCGAACGGCTGCGACATGAAACGCTGCAACCGACGCGCGCGTCCCACGATCTTCTTGTCGTCTTCCGAAAGCTCGTCCATGCCAAGGATCGCGATGATGTCCTGCAATTCCTTGTAGCGCTGAAGAATCTTCTGCACGTCGGTTGCCGCCTTGTAGTGGCGCGCGCCGATGAACTGCGGATCGAGAATACGCGACGACGACGCAAGTGGATCAACGGCCGGATAGATGCCGAGCTCCGTGATCGCGCGCGACAAAACGACGGTGGCGTCCAAGTGCGCGAATGCGGTCGCCGGCGCCGGATCAGTGATGTCGTCCGCCGGCACGTAAATGGCCTGCACCGACGTGATCGAACCATTGCGCGTCGACGTGATGCGCTCCTGCAAATCGCCCATCTCCGTCGCCAACGTCGGCTGGTAACCCACCGCGCTCGGCATACGGCCCAGCAGTGCGGACACTTCAGAACCGGCCTGCGTGAAGCGGAAAATGTTGTCGATGAACACGAGCACGTCGGCGTTCTCTTCGTCGCGGAAATATTCGGCGACCGTAATGCCCGCCAAGCCCACCCGCAGACGTGCACCCGGCGGCTCGTTCATCTGGCCGTAGATGAGCGCGCAGGAGTTGATGACGCCCGACTCCTTCATTTCGAGATAGAGATCGTTTCCTTCGCGCGTACGCTCGCCCACGCCGCAGAACACCGACTTACCGCCGTGTCCCTTGGCGACGTTGTTGATCAGCTCCATGATGACGACCGTCTTACCCACACCGGCGCCGCCGAAGAGACCGATCTTTCCGCCCTTCACGAACGGGGCGATGAGGTCGATGACCTTGATGCCCGTCTCGAAGATTTCGGTCTTCGGTTCGAGGTTCACGAAGTCCGGACGCTTGCGATGAATCGGCCAACGAAGCGCATCCTTCGGAATCGGGGGGCCATTGTCGACCGGCTCGCCGAGCACGTTGAGGATTCGGCCGAGCGCAGGTGTGCCGACCGGCACCGTGATCGCCGAACCGGTGTCCACGACTTCCATGCCGCGCACGACCGCGTCGGTCGACGACATCGCGACGGCGCGCACCTGGTTGCGACCGATGTGCTGCTGCACTTCGACCGTCACGCGGATCTCGCTGCCATCCGGCGCCGTCGCGTTGATTACGAGCGCGTTGTACAGCTCGGGAAGGTGCTCCGCCTCGAACTCGACGTCGAGCACGGGACCGATGACCTGAACGACCTTGCCGATGTTGTGAATTGCCGTTGCCGTAGCCATTTATAGAATCCTAAGTAAAGACTTAGTGTGACCGACTGCCGCTGCTTAACCTTGTAGTGCCGCTGCGCCGCCCACGATTTCGGCGATTTCCTGCGTGATCGTTGCCTGCCGCGCGCGGTTGTACGTGCGCGCGAGAATCTTGAGCATATCGCCCGCGTTGTCCGTCGCGCTCTTCATCGCCGTGCGCTGCGACGCATAGAATGCCGCCGTCATCTCGACCAGCGCGCGATAGATCGAGTTGCGCACATACGCCGGCAGCAACTCGCCAAGAATCGTCTGCGCGTCCGGCGACAAGATGTAATCCTTCTGCTTGGCGCCCGCTTCGGGAGGCTTCACCGGCAACACCTGCACCGTCCCCGGCGGAGCGGACAGCACGGATTTGAAATTCGGATAGATCACGTACACCGCGTCGAGCTCGCCCTTCTCGAACGACGCGATGAGTTCATTGACGATCTCCGCCGCGTTGTCCGCGGTGGGACGATCGGTGATGTCGATGCGCTGGCTCGCCATCGCGCGGCCGACGTACCGGAAGTAGCCGGCGCCCTTCTTCCCGACCGCATGCACCTCGACGGCCGTACCCTGACTTTCGAGACGCGCGATGGTCGCGCGCGCTTCCTTGATCAAGTTCGCATTGAACGCACCGGCCAGACCGCGGTTCGCCGTCACCAGAATCACGGCGGCCTTCTTCGCGTGCGCCGGCTGCCGCAGCAACGGGAACTGCTCCGCGAGATCGGGCGAGTAGAGACTGCCGATCACGTCGCGCAACGCTTCCGCGTATGGACGCGCTGCTTTCACGCGGTCCTGCGTGCGCTTCATTTTCGAGGTCGCCACCATCTCGAGCGTCCGCGTGATCTTTCGCGTGTTCTCGACCGACTTGATGCGACCCTTGAGCTCGCGACCCTTCGCCATGACTTACAGGGCCGCTTTGGTGATACCAGCGGGCGCGGCGGGCGTGACAGTCTTCTTATAGTCTTCGATGCCGTGCTTGAGATCGGCCTCCACGTCCTTCACCGCCTTGCCGTTACGGAAAGCGTCGCCGACCTGCGGATACTTGGTCCGCATGAACTCGAGGAAGCCCTTCTCCCAATCGCGAACCTGGGCGACCGGAACGTCGTCGATGAAGCCGTTGGTGAGCGCATAGATGATCAGAATCTGGTCTTCGACCACCATGGGGCGATACTGACCTTGCTTCAGCACCTCGACCGTGCGCGCGCCGCGATCGAGCTGGCGACGCGTGGCCGCATCGAGGTCGGACGCAAACGCCGAGAAGGCTTCGAGTTCTCTAAACTGCGCGAGGTCGAGACGGAGACGGCCGGCCAC
>JBDTAE010000261.1:0-14857 GCA_039924785.1 Gemmatimonadaceae bacterium
CGACAGGATTTCCCGCGCCGCGTGTGCCGGCCGCGTAGTAGTAGATCCGTGCGCCGGAGAGGTCTACGAACTCACCGCGCATTCGGTCTCTGGTGTGGCATCGGGGCGTGAAGATGTATGATGCCTCGCGCGGGCGCTAGTGATCGGATCGCCTCGCTGGATCACTCATTGAGATAAACGCAACGCGGGCCGTCACGATGGTGACGGCCCGCGAGTGAAGCAGCTTCCGTAAAGCGCGCTACGAACGGGGCTTACTGTCCGCCGCCGCGACGACCACCTACCGGAACCAGCTTTTCGAACTCGGCCTTCTGGGCATCCGTGAGGAGCGCCTTGATGGCTTCGTTCATCTTGGTGCGGGCGGCCATGCTCTTGCTGCGAGCATCGGCGTCACCGCCGCGCATCGCTTCCTGGAGCGGCTGAACTTCGGCCATGTATGCCTTGTTGATGGAGTCGGCCTTGGCGTAGATCGCGTCGGAGACCTTGAGCGAGTCCTTGAGGACCGCCATGATGTTCGGACCACGGCCACGTCCGCCGCCACCCTGAGCCTTAGCCGTCGTCGTCGTAACCGCGAACAACGCGGCCGCCATCATCGCCATGCGAATCATCTTCTTCATTGCTTTTGCCCCCAAGGGAGTGTGAATTTGGTTCATCGTATCTGCTTCAGACGCTTAACCTGGGCACTATTACCGCAGGACTACGACATCAGCGGCGGGCGCGCCAAGACCCGCACAACGACAAGCTTTTTGGGCGCAACAACTTAGTCGCTGCCCTCTAGCGCAAACTATCAAAACTGCTATCCTTACCCGCCCTTCAGCGGGACTTCGTACGCCCACAACGTGCTCGTCCGGCTACTTCAGGCCCGAAAACACCCCTTAGTGACCCTGCCGACCCTGACCCAACCGAGCAGCGACTTAGCCGCACCGCCACTGACTCCGGCTGTCGTAGCCCCGTCACCACCGATCGTATTTCCGCTATCGTGGCTGATGGATCACGCGTCGGCGCCAATCAAATACCGCGCGGCGACTGAAGTCGCGAAAGTTCCTGCCGGGGTGGGAGACCAACTTGGATCTCTCCCCTTTACGCATCGACCAGCGTTGACGTTGGCGATGACGCAACATCCAAACGGCACATGGAGCAACTCGATGCTCGGCCTGCCAGCCGCGCGCGCCGAGTATTTCGAAGGGATCGGAACGATCAATGCGACGCGCCGGCTCCTCGAGTATGGCTGGGACAAAGACTCTCCTCCACTGACACACGCACGACGCGTTCTATTCCGTCTGCTCGCCGAAGACGATGCGCCAGATTACTTATTTGAGTTTGGTGGAAAGGCCGCGTCCGCCGATCCCGACATGGCGCGCCGATCCCGCGCAATGCTGCGCGAAGCAGCCGCCGCAACCCTCGCGCATGCCGGCTACGAGGGCGACCCTCGCCTCCGCGGCGCCGCGCGACGCATCATCGCACGCACCGCCGCGTACCTCCGCTCGCCGCTCGCCGAAAAACCGTTCATTCGCGTCGGCAACCAGCACGTGCTCCCGCCCGAAGCCGCGCCGCCGTCGCTCTATGCGCTGCTCATGCTCGCACACATGCCGCTGTTCCGGACCGAACATCACGACGCCGTCGCGCTGCTCTATCACCACCTGTCGCAACCGCTGCCGCGCCAGGAGGTCATTCAGCTCGTCGGAAACAATGCGATCGCGCAGCCGCATCTCGTGATGGGCGACATGCTCGGCAATCGCAACGTGGCCGACACCGATGTCGTCTTCGCCATCACCTGGCTCGAGCTCATGGCGCGACTCGGCTTCCTTCGGCGGAACGACAGCTGGTCCAAGCTCTATGAGAGATTTCTCGACGACCGAAACTCGAACGGCGTGTGGCATCCACACAAGGGACTCGACGCCGTGGAGAGCAAAAATCCATTCCTCTGGCCGATGTACCCGCTCGAGGACCACCGTTCCGGTGACGAGCGCTGGACCGACGTCACGTTTCGTCTCGGGTTGATCGGCCGACTCTCCGGAAGAGCGATCGAAGTCGAATAGCGGCCAATGCGCCGCCCGTTGCATCCCAACGAGCTCTTTCCCGCCGGCGTGGCGCGCATCGCGACGACGATGGTGCGGCTTCGCACCGGCGTCACAGTGCGCGTGCTCGAAGCCGGCGACCCGCACGGAACGCCGCTCGTCCTGCTGCACGGCTGGGGCGCGTCGGCGTATATGTACCGGCACGCGTTTCGCGCGCCGCTCCCCGGATTCCGCCTCATTGCCGTCGACCTGCGCGGCTTCGGGCTGTCGGACAAACCGGCCGGCGTCGATTCGTATTCTCTAAAAGAATATCAGGCGGACGTCGACGCGCTGCTCGACGAGCTCGGACTGCCGTCGACGGCGCTCGTTGGACAGTCGATGGGCGGCGGCCTTGCGCTGCGCTACGCAATGTCGCGGCCGGATCGCATCAGCAAACTCATATTGATCAATCCGACGTGCCTCGTGTCGATCGCCGGACTGCGGGCGGTGCAACTGTTCTCGAGTGAGGTGCTGGCAGGCGCCGGCGCGCGGCCGCCGCGCTGGCTCGTCTCGTCGATCCTGCGCTTCGTCGCGTACGGAGACCCAAGTCTCGTCACAGACGCCGACATCGACGAATACTGGTCGCCGACGATGCTGCGCGGATATGTCTACGCGGCCGCCGCGACGCTGTCGCGATTCGAGTGGGGCGTCGTCAGCGACACCGAAGCCGCATCGCTCGAAATGCCCTCACTCGTCCTCCTCGGCGAACGCGATCGGCTGATCAAGAACACCATCGACGCCGCCGCACGCCTGCGCGGAGCACACGTCGAACGCGTGCCGGGCGGGCACTGCGCACACGAAGAACATCCCGACGTCGTCTACCCGATGATCGCGTCCTTTGTACGCGAAACGGCGTACGAGGCCGATTGAGTTAAATTCACTCATGGCAACGAAGAAAAGAGCGAAGAAGGCCGCGCCGCGAGAGGCGAAAAGCAAGACACCGATAAAGGCTGACGCCGCCGCCACCACCGCGGGCCGCGCGAAGCAACCAACTGCCGCCAAAGAGCCCGCCGCACCCGCCGAATCACTCGCCGCGAAAGAAGCGCCAGCTCCCCGAGACGACGCCACCGAATCACTCGCCGCGAAAGAAGCCGCTGCCCTTCGAGACGACGCGACCGAAGCGACGAGCTTCGAAGCGCTGGGCCTGTCGCCGGACGTGCTGCAATCCGTCCGCGATGCGGGCTACACGTCGCCGACGCCAATTCAGGCGCAAGCCATTCCACTCGTCATGAAAGGCCGAGACATCATGGGCCTCGCGCAGACGGGTACTGGAAAAACCGCCGCGTTCACACTGCCCATCGTCGACCGGCTCATCGACGGTCCGAAGCGCACGCGCGCCCTCGTGCTCACGCCCACGCGTGAACTGTGTGTGCAAGTCGAGGAGAGTGTTCGCAAGTATGCCCGCCACTCCGAAGTCACTGTCGTCTCGGTCTACGGCGGAGTTCCGCTCGATCCGCAGGAGAAAAAACTTCGCGGTGGTGTCGACATCGTGGTCGCGACGCCGGGCCGGCTGATCGACCATCTCGAGCGACAGAACGTCGTCTTCGACGACCTCGAGTTTCTCGTGCTCGACGAAGCCGATCGCATGCTCGACATGGGCTTCGCTCCGCAGATCAATCGCATCATCGCCGACATTCCGCCGTATCGCCAAACGCTGCTCTTTAGCGCCACGATGCCCCCAGAGGTCGAAGCGCTCGCGCGCAAGTATCTGCGGAAGCCAATCGTCGTGCAGGTCGGCCGGCGGTCGCAGGCGGCGAACACGGTAACGCACGCCGTCTATCCCGTTCCGCGCGAACGAAAGAGCGAGCTGCTGGCGAACCTGCTCAAGCAGGCGAAACTCGATTCGGTGCTCGTATTCACGCGCACGAAACACGGCGCCGACCGCGTTGTTCGTCATCTCGAGCAATCGGGCATCGAGGCCACCGCGATGCACGCCGACAAAACGCAGCCGCAGCGGACGCGCGCCCTGGAGGATTTCAAAACAGGCAAAGTGCGCGTTCTGGTCGCGACCGACATCGCACAGCGCGGCCTCGACATCTCCGGCATCACGCACGTCGTCAATTACGACGTGCCGCAGCAAGCCGAGGATTATGTGCATCGCATCGGGCGGACGGGACGTGCGGCGAAGGAGGGTGACGCGTTCACGTTCATGGCGCCCGACGAGATTTCGATGGTCCGTCAGATCGAGCGCGTTATCGGCCAGCCGATTCCGCGAATCTCAGTGCCCGGTTTCGATTTTGGGACGGTAGCCGCCGCGGACTGACGCGCGGAGATTATCGAATCGGCTCGCCGGCGACGGGGCGGACGACCAGCAGGCCAACGTCGCCGCCAAAGCTGTCATGCATCACGGGAATGCCCGGGGGCGCCATCCACTGGCCTCCGTCGACACGAACGTTGATCTGGTGCGAGCCCGGCGACATCGGGATCGACAACTCCCACAGATCGCGGCCTTTGCGCGCCACCACGAGCGGACTCCAATCGCTGAAGTCACCCATCACCTCGACGGATTCCACGCCGCCGACGTGAATGATGATCTTCTGAAGACCGGCCGGCGCCTGCTTGTGCTCGAAGCTCTTTACGAGAACGGAGTGGGGCAGCGACACCGGGACGGCGCCCTTGGAGATTGGCCACGGCGCGAATTCGAGACCGGCCATGCCGTACGAACGCGCCGGAAGGCCGCGCAGCGGAAGGGCAGGCTGGCGACCACCGCCGCCGACGATCGCGATACGGTCGTTCAGCCAGATCGTCGCTGCCGCAGTTGTCCAACGGCGCGAATCAGGCGTAACGTCGTACGAATCGCCGAAGCGATACCCCGTCGCGGCATTCACCTCGATGAATCCGACCTCCCAGTGCATGGAGGTTTCGAGATCGTTGAAGCGCGATTGCCGTTCGCACGCGCTGCTCGTTGCCGACTCCGAGAAATACGCGCGGAGGGTGACATCAGCGGCGCCAGTCGCGGGAGCACTGCTCGCGCACGACAACGACGCGCTCCCCGAGTCGTGCACCGACGCGACTTTCGTGAATGAGAAATTCGTGAACGTCGCCGTGATCGTCGCCGACCCGAACGACGATGTCGCGCTACCGAACTTGGTCCACGCGCCGGCATCGGTGACGTCCGCCGATGAAACGACGCCGACGCGCCACGGACGCGCGACACCGCCGCCGAACCACATGCCCGCGTGCTCGCGGAAGTTCATGTGCACCCGCGTCTGCACGTCGACCTGGTCCGTCCCCAACGACCGCTCATCCACCGCCCGACTGGCATTTCCGATCATTTCGGCGTGAACGCCATAGACGGTCGGCGACGTGAACGTGCCGGAGACGATGCCGTCGGCGAGTTGAAGCGACTGCTCTGACAGGAACGCAGAACCGCGCGCACTGAACGTGGCGTGAGGAAGCTCGAATTGAACGGTTGGAGCGAAACGCAGCGCGGTGACGGGAAGGCCGCCCTCGGACACCGTGTACTGGCTCGCCTCGACCTTAGAGACGAGTTGCGCTGCGAGTTCCCGTGGTGCGGGAACCAACAGCGCTGCACATAGTGTGAAAATCGCGACCTTCTGCTCGTTCATTTCACCTCGAGCTGGTATTCTCCTGCGGCCCTTCAGGCGGCGTAATCTTCGGTGGGACGCGCCCAGGAGTTTCGCGAATCCGATTTTGCAATGCAGCACCAGGATTCAACCCTGAAGAGATATCCGTTTGTATGGCCGACCACAAGCTGTGAAATGTCGCGTCGTCGGCCCCGTCCTGCCAGAGCTTGGTAATGGCGGATGACGCATCTTCGCTCGAAACGCCGCGGGTAATCAGGTCGGCCCAAACAACAAACGCTTCCAGATCGTTTCGTCCCTTTTGGCGGATGCGAAATGCCGCGAGCTGTTGCGGCTTGCCCCCCGCCCAAAGCACATCAGCGCCGGCCTTGAGCTCCTCGTCGCTCACGGGTCCGAGCGCCTGGCGCGCCTCGCGGAGCAGAGCGAGCTCCTTGCGGACGACCTCGACGATCTTGCGGCTGTCGATCTTCTTGTAAATGCCCTCGAGCGCCTTGGACATCAGCGCGCTCGCCGGCAACTTGGCCGTTTCCGCCGAGTCGATAAGCAACTGGACGGTGAATTTGCTGCTGGGGTCGAGCTTGGACAGCGGGTCGACGTCTTGCGCCGTCAGGCTGCCTCCACGGAGCAGGACCATCGCTGCGCCGAGGACGATCGCGGCGAGCCGGCGCGGGCTTGGTCGCGACGAATGGCTGATCACAGCGTGGCTCCTCGACTCACGAGCTTGACCGAGTTGGCATGGCCAAAGCCGTCGTCTGGCGCGAGGGGAGCGCTCGGATCCGCGGTCCACGCTCCGTCGACGACGAAACCGTACAGATGGCGGCCCGCCGTCATCGGCAGGGTCACGCTCCACGTCCCATTGTTGGACGCGCGCACCATCGGAGTCTTGGTGTCATTCCAGCCATTGAAGTCGCCGACGACGGAAACTTTGGCGGCCCTTGGCGCGACGAACACGAACCTCACGACGGTGTCTGGAGAAACCGGGGGCTGCGGAGTCGCAACAGCAACGAGAGGCTGCCCGCCCGAAATACGGGCACCCCGGTTATTCGCAAACAAGCCGGCAGCGACACCGATGCCGACGAGTCCCGCCGCAATGAGCGCAGTGCGGGCGGGTGATAGCGTCAACGACCGCGCCTCGAACATCCGCTCCCACACGCTCGGGCGGCGCACGGGACCCTCGGCACGAACGGCCGCCATGATGCGAGCGCGCGCTGCCGGGTCGGTCACGACCGGGCGCTTCGCCTCGCGGGCGATCAGTTCTACGTAAGGGTGAAGTTCGTGGTCAGTCATTCTTGATCCGTTCCCATCGATCGCGCAGGCGGTCGCAAGCGCGTTTCACACGCATTTTCAACGCCGAGACGCCGACGCCAGTGAGGGCCGACATCTCTTCGTAACTCATGTCTTCGATGTGCTTCAAGAGAAAGGCCTCCCGCAACAGCGGGTCGAGCTCCCGCAGCACACGTTCGACGAACTCCTCGTCCTCGCCAGTCCATGCCACCGTGCGGTCCGGCGCGTTCAGCAACAGAGCTTCTTCGCGAACGAACACCTTGTCCCGGTGCGCCCTGCGCGCTGCCACACTGCGGCACTGATTGACCAGAATTCTGTACAGCCAAGCACTGAACCGGTCGCGCTCCTGATATCGATTCAGTGCCTTATACGCGCGTAAGAACGTCGCCTGAAGGGCGTCTTCCGCGTCGTCGCGGCTACCCAGCATCCGAACCGCATACCGCGCGCAACGGTCGTAGTAGCGATCCACCAACGCCGCATACGCGTCAACGTCTCCTGCCAAAACGCGTTGGACGTCTGCAGCGTCGTCGCTCATCTCCTGTCCTATAACCCACCCCCCTAAGCCGAGGGTCACATTTTCGTGTGACGCGGGACACGCGAGGTACTAATCCACACCACGGTTCCCGTGTCCCCATCCTGTTTGGCGACACTCTACCAACCACTCACCACCTCACCCGACCTAACCTCGACATAGTGAGTGTGTCAATAAAGTTACCCCGGCGGACAGTGACGCTCAGGTTCGAAAGGCCATACGCCAGACCCCTGGGGTCGTACACCGCGGAATCCCGATCTGAGCCAACGCGCACCCCGTATGCCATGCGAAGCCCGTGGCGAAGCAACGTCCGGCCGCCCGCGCGAAGCATGATCTCGCCGCCGGCCGTATCGATGACGACCGCGACGAGCGTCCGCCGGGTGACCGCGGTCTGTCGAGCTGCTGTGAACGTCGCGCCCAAGTCGGTCATCGCGCTTCGAACGGCAGACGCGTCGCGCAGTTCGGACATCCGCGGGACGGCGATCGAAAAAAGCACCCCGCAGATGACGAGCGTCGCGACCGTCTCGATCAGCGTGAACCCGCGGCGCCGGGCGCTGCGGCGAACCGCGTGACATGAGATTGAGTTTGACATACTCTCAAGCAACGCTCGACGCGGCGCCCGCGCGTCATCATTTTCCGTTGTCCAGGACCATTTTCACTCTCAGCTCAATCACGCATGCGCTCACCTTCTCCTTTCGCGTCCCCGCGCGCACGTCTCGTTGTGTTCATCGTCGCGGTGCTGTCCGCGGCATCCTGCGGCAATCCTCGCTCGGAAGCAGCGACCGCTCAAGCGCTGGGTGATGCGGCGAGTGAAATCGGGGGTCTGAAGAACGATCTCGCGCAGATGCAAACAGATTTGGATTCGCTGCGAACAATTGTGGCGCACCATGATTCGGTGTTGACGCGAATTGAGGCCGGAGTACCGAAGTAGGGCGATTCGCTCAGAACGAATGGCCAAGTCGAATGACGAGGCGGTACGCCATTTGGATTGTTGACCCGGGCGACCACCGAGGCGTCCCAAAACGGCGATAATTCTGAGGAAGCGGTTGAAGGCACAACGTTTCGCGCCTCGAACAAAATCAGACAGATCCGATTTCCGTCCGCCCAATCGCAGTTCCACAGACAAAATCAGTCAGATCCGGCTTCCATTCGCCCAATCGCAGTTCCGCAGATGAAGGCCCAGTTGTTCGACGATGCGTCCAACGCGAATCGTCGCAGATACAATTGCGGTTTACTATCCCCCACAACCATTAGCAATTCCATCATGGAACCACAAATCGTCATCGAATACTGCACGATGTGAAACTACGAACCTCGAGCCTCCAGGCTGGCGGCTGAGCTTCGTGAAAAACTCCCCGATGCACACATCGAGCTCGTGCCGTCTCGCGGCGGACGATTCGAAGTCTTCGTGAATGGAGCGGCGGTGTTCGAGAAGTCGAAACTCGGTCGACATGCACGCCCAGGCGAGATTGTCGCATTGCTGGACAAATGGCTCCGTGCGCGCGGGTAATGTCCCGCGCGGCGTCCGAATACTTTCCATAATGCGAATTGCGGTCTCTGCCGCCGCTGCCGATGCGCCCGGACTCAACCGGAACCAGTTTCGGCGACTGATTCGCCGCGCCTGGACTGCCCTTGATCGGAAGCGGTCCAGTCGGCTTCAACGATCCCGGCGACTCCATCGAGAGAACTGCCGGGGTCATCGACGCAAAGCGTCCTTTCCTCGTGACATTGCGTTCCCACCGGACGGACAGCCAACGGCCGCGACTGTATACAGTGTTTCCCCTAAGTGGTTGAAATCGTTAGTGTTCCGAAAGCAACTCCGGGAGGTTTTCCCCGGCATTGCGTCTGCGTTAGATACCGTCAGTCACCGACTGCAAGTTCTCGATGCGGTTCGGTATTAGCCGTTCGCTACTAGCCATCAGCCGGTGCAAGCAGCCAGCGGGAGTCGTATGAAGCAGTTCAGTTTGGCAATCACCTTCGGTCTGATCCTTGGCGCAGCCGTGCCCGCATTCGGGCAACAGCTGCAGACGCAAAAGGACAGCGCCAGGAAAGCGGCGGCGATTCCGGCCGACGCGCGTCCGCCCAAGGGCATGTGTCGAATCTGGATCGACAATGTTCCGGCGGCGCAGCAGCCCGCGGCCACCGATTGTCCCACTGCCGTGAGGAACCGACCCGCCAACGCCCGGGTGATCTTTGGTGATGAGTATTCTGATACAAACAAGACAAAGACGTCCGACAAGGATAAGAGCAGGCTTCCGCCCGGCGTGAAAGGCTTCACCGACCTCAGGCCGTCGTCCGTCGTACTGCCGAAGCGCCCGCCCGTCGATTGAGCCCAGTCCGTAGCGTTCACGATCCGGCGCTTCCCGATCGCGAGTCATTCCTCAACGCTGCACCACCGACGGGACGCGTCATCGTCATCGCGCCGACGCGCGCGGCGTGCGAGACGATCGAGCTCGCGGTTCAACTGCACATCGAGACATACCTCGAAACACACCACGGCAATCGGGTGCGCGAGCTGGCGCGCGGCGGTCGGGGTTTCGGCATCGTCGCGGGCACAGGCACTGGAAAGACGCTCGCCATTCGCCCAATCGCCGAAGAAATCCTCGGCACGCAGAGTCTGATCGTCGGGGTCGTCAACCGCGAGCGCGAAGCAACGCCGGAAACGCCAACGTGGAACCTCATCATCGTCACCACCGGCATCGCT
The DNA here is from genome assembly GCA_039924785.1 of Gemmatimonadaceae bacterium. Taxonomy (GTDB): domain Bacteria; phylum Gemmatimonadota; class Gemmatimonadetes; order Gemmatimonadales; family Gemmatimonadaceae; genus JAQBQB01. Next base: position 10,120 of record JBDTAE010000261.1, read on the forward strand.
CGACGATGGTTCGAAGAAGGGGAGATCTCGCGTGCCGATACCATTATCGTCGACGAGATCCACCAGACGTCCGCGGAACTGGAGCTCTGCCTCGCGCTCGGCAAACGCGTCGGTTGTCGCTATGTATGGCTTTCGGCGACCGTCAACCCGGCCTTCTACGCCGCCTATCTGGGTTCGTCGGACGTGCTCGAGGTGTTCGACTTCGATCCCGACAAAGCCGCCGACGTCAAAGTCCTCCGCAAGAAGCCATTACAGTTTCTTGATGAGACGTTTCTTCGGCAGCTCTTCAAACCGCGTCGCGGTGTCGCGTTGTTCGTGCCGACACGCCGTGGCGTCGAGGAAGCGGCGGAGCACGTGCGGCGGTTTGCTCCGCGCGTCAACACGGCGTTCTACCACGGCGGCGAGCCGATTCGCATCATTCGCCCGTTTCTCGAGGGCGGCGAACAGAAACCCTATTTTCTCGCGATGACCGCGGCGGGACAAAGCGCGCTGAACGTCCGCGGGCTCGACACCGTCATCATCGACGATACCAAGTTCTTCAACGTCATCAATCGCGGCCGCAACGTGCTCACCCAAGAGCACCTCGGCGCGAATGAGATTCTTCAGATGGCGGGCCGCGTGCACGGACGCGTCGCGGGCGGACGTGTGTTCATTCTCTCCGATCGCGACATTCATTTTTCGACGCTTCAGCCCACCGAGCCGGAGTTCCAGCTCGCGGGCGACTCGGAGCGCGTCGCGATGACGTGCGCCGCGCTCGGCGTTCGCGCGGACGAGTTGGATCTGCCGGTGCCGCTCGACCGCGTTGCGTATCGCGCCGCGCTGTCGCTTCTCGAGCGCCGGGGGATCGTCGAGAACGGCAAGCTCACGCGCTACGGCAAAGCCGTCGAGGCAATGCCCGTCGAGCGAGCGTGGGCCGAGCTGTTAGTAAACGCGAATGACGAGCTCGTGCCATTTCTGGCGGTGATGAGCTCCGTCGAGTCCCTGCACCGCATGACGCGCGAGGAACGCGACCTCGAAGGCCTCCTCCTACCGGGCAGCGATCATCTCACGGCGTACAATCTCTACGCCGAGGCGTACACGATGTCCGGGAGTATGGGGAGCGTCTACGGGCTGCCGCGCCATCTCTTCAATGAAGAGCGCGTCGAGCGATGGGGCGAGCGTCGCGGCGCGTTGGTCAAGTCGATTGAGGACGCGGCGCTCGGCATGGCGAGCATCTATCGAGCGATCGGGCTGCCGCTGCCGACGCGCATGCCGCTCGCGAACGACGCCACGCTGCGCGCGTTCCAGCAGTTGCTCGCCGAGTTCCTGCCGTTCACGCTCGTGATCGACGAGCAGACGGAGAGTGGCGACGAGGCGCGCGTCTCGAAGAAGAGTGTCTGCGGGAGTTGGGGGCCGATCACCGGCACACTGCGATACTTCGCCGACAAGTTCGGCAACCCACGCGCGTCGATCGAGGGCACGCAGATTCCGTACGATCTCATGCGGCCGTTTGCGCATGTGTCGCTGGGCGAGTTGGTGTACGACGCCAACAGCAAGCGATCGCCGCTCGTGCTGCGCCGCCGCGTCGAGTACCACGGCTTCGAGCTCGAACGCGAGGTCGAGCCGGTCGAGTCCTTCACGCCCGCGATCGCGGATGCCGCGCGGCACGCGCTCGCCGAGGCGCTCGCGCGAGGGGAGGCACGGCATCCCGGCGCGCGGCGGAATCAGGACGCCATCGACGCCGTTCGCGAGACGTATCGTCGTTCCGGCGGCAAGACGCCGCGGTTGAGCTTCACTGATCTGACCGAAATGTACGAGCGCCAGCTCGCGCCGGTCAACTCGGTATCAGAGTTTCGTCATTCGTCGTTCGACATCGACGCCGACGCGATCGTGCCGCGTGAGGTCCGGGAGCAGTACCTGTCGTTGCCGTCGACGGTGCCGGTGCGCGGCAAAGAGGTCGAGATTCAGTACGACGTCGAAGAGACGGCGGCGGGCGAGATGTTCGGTGTGGCGCGGTTGCGTCTCCCGGAGAAGCTGGCGCGCACGCTCACGGAAGCGGAACTGCCGACGCTCGATCGTCCCGTGCGGTTCATCGTGACGCGTGGTGTGCGGGGTGCGGCACGCGCCGAGACGCTCGAAGCGTTGCAGGAAGAGCTCGATCGGCCGTTTACAGAACGCGAAATAGCGGACCTCGATCGCGCGAGTGAAGCGCATCCGCGGGAGCGTCACGGAAACAAGAAGGAGCGCTTTCATCCTCCGGCCGGGAAGAACCGCGAACGTGGGCGCGACAACGGTCGAGACAAAGGCCGCGGGAAGCGGCGGGGCCGGTAGTTACCCGTCTCGTCGCGCGAGTGCTCGTAGTTTGACGGCCGCATTGCGTCTCGCCACCAGCCGGCCGAGAGTGGGAGGGATCTTCAACTCGCTCCACTCCTGCCCGTAGGCCCTGAGACGATCGAGAACCACATCGGGTGATAGCGGAGAGTCCATGCAAAGACGCTGATGCATTTGGTATGTATGGATCTATGTTGCCACCTAACTCAAGTTCAGCGTTCGTTAGATGGCGCGGCGCGGCAATCTCTGCGCAACCGCCTGCGAAGATGCGTAGCCGCGTTGTCTACACCGTTCGCGATACGCCGGCCATGAACGGGCGACATCGCAGACGATTTTCTTGGTGGTTCCGTCGAGCTGTTGAAGCTCGGCACTCATGTCGTGAAACCGACAGTTGTCTACGGTTGCCAAGCCAACTTGGATCGCTTCGCCTACACCCGCGTGCGGACTTCGCTGAAGAGCCATAGCGACGGTGGCCGCCGTTGAAAATGCGGCTCCGCCCTCACCACCAAGCTCCATGCCCGCGTGCACGTTTTGCTGCGAGTCAGCGTCTTCGGCCAAATGCCGAGCGTATTCGTGAACCGCGCCGTTTCCGATCGATGTCCAGCGGCCAACGGCAGAATCCTCAGGCTCAAACTGGGGCGCGTTCATTCGAATGCAATGCGACTGCGACAGGTCGTCCGCAGAGACTCGAGTCGCGCCAACGACCACGATACTACAACTCAGATTCCGCTCGGCTGCATCCGACCGGGCGAAAAGTCGCCGACCGCGTCGACGCCATGTTTGTGCAACTGTTCCGGGCTGCGTGTGCCCGGCTCCCTCAGATCGCAGGAACTCCGTCATGTCGGCCAGCATACTAAAACCGATATGCACTGATCCAGCAAAACCAGCGATCATTGATGGGCCAACTGGATAGAGCTTCTGAAGCATTTCGAAGCGGCGGCCGTCGCGAAACGTGACGCACGTGTCCGATATGGTTGCTCCGTATCCAAAGATGGTCGCGCATGCCAATACCCAAGTCATGCAGATCTCTTTTTGGCTGAGTTGGTCGTGCGCCATCTAGAAACGCCTGAGCTAAACTGCAAAGGAGTCATATAAGAATGCTCGCGCAGCGAGCATCATCCATAGCCCCTTTGACAGTTTCAGCGTTCGTTAGCCCGCACGCTGTTCGATCTCGCCCTGAATACCGGTCAGAACGAGATGCTGAAGCTGCACTTTATGGCTCGCATTGTCGATGTCGATGCCCACGAGACTACCCGCGGCATCATAGTCCAAGACAATGCCCGCTGAAATCTCGCGACTCTCGACGCTCGCGTGCTCTGAGAGGTCGATATACAGCGAGTCGGTGTCGGCGTGATAGGCGAGTCTCATGGCTTGAATCCGCGATCAGGAAATGCATTGTGAATCGTCGTGCGATCCTCGAGCGTGACGACTCGAAGATACCGCTCCCCGAGCTCTGGCACCACGCCCCAGAACCGAAACCGGTTGTGTTCTTGTGGCTCGACGCGAATCGGATGCTCCAGTACGGCGATACACCACTCTCGCCGAAGATACGGCCGCTTTCGCAGGACCTCCTGCTCGAAGTATTCCGTGAAGTGATACTCAGCCATTCCACAACCTATCATTTGTAGGGGCCGGTGGGGCATCCCCGGAAATGGATTCTGCCCCGCAGCACGCGTCCGCTCACAACTGGCGGCATTTCCGCGCGTGCGCGGTCTCGTTCGAGCTCAATGCGCGATACGCGATGCGAGGGCCGGCATGCAGGGGAGACATTCGTCCCGGCAACGACAGGCGACACGAATTCCCGACACTCATGAGCGTTCACTCATCGAATTCCGAGTGCGGGCTAACGAGGCTGTAGAAAAAGTCGACGAAGAAGCATGGACCCTCTTTTTCAGGGGTCCTCAGAGCATTCCCCGCAGGCGCTGAATCGATTCTGGAGCGATTTTAGGACTATGGGGTTTCAAGATTTATGATACAAAAACGCCGTTGCGACTTATTCTACAACGTCAACGCCCCAGCTCACCTGCAGGCGAACATATAAAGCGAATGCGCAGCATTCGCAATCTCTAAATCGCTTGACTGGTGCAGCGTTCGTTATACGGCAGGCGCGAATGGCTCAAGCTGAGCCTCGCGTGAGGTCTGGGCGAAGTGAGAGTGCGTCAGCCCAGAGCCTCGGAGGGACTGGCGACATGGGACCATACTGATTCTGATACCCAGCAAGCAGTTTGTCGCCGTCGCCTAGAAATTCGTCGAGAGTCGCCGGCGGTCCGAAATCGACACCATCGGCATGGTGACGCCTCGCCTGTTCACTTGATCGGGACGTGAACCAAGTTCTAAATACGCAATGGTGTGCCAGGCCATAGAGAAAGCCTTCCATGCACATCTCTTCTAACGCTTTTCGGAGACGAGGGTCCTTCAGTTGATTGAA
>JBDTAE010000262.1:0-39446 GCA_039924785.1 Gemmatimonadaceae bacterium
CTGATGCGCGTCGACAAAATGACGATGGCGTCGTCAGTCGAAGGGCGCGTCCCGTTTCTCGATCACAAGCTCGTCGAGTTTGCGCTGTCGGTTCCCACGAAGATCAAAACAGGCAGCGGCGACCTTAAGCATTTACTCAAGATCGCCGTTCGAGGACTGATCCCCGACAGTGTGATCGACCGCCCGAAGCAAGGTTTCGCCGCGCCGATGCACGAATGGATGCAGCGCCGACTCGGAGAGGTTGCGCGAGCGCGCATCCTTCGCTTCGCGCAAACCACGGGAATTCTCGACGCGCGCGCATTGCCGGCATTCCTCGAGCGTGCAAGCTGGTCGAAGGTCTGGTTGTTGTTCAACCTTGCGGCCTGGCACGAACGCTTCATCTCGAATGACGACTGACCGCGTGAGCGACCTGCGTGGCATGCCACTGTTCTTCCACCGGGTGCGACGCAAGCTGATTCGCCTTGCGCACACTCGACGAGTCCGCATGCGCGACGTAAACCGCGCCGGTCTGAGCGACGCCGAATATCTCGAGCGCGAGCGCGCTGGAAACACGGAAGCACAACCGATTCTGCCGGGTGAGACGTACACCGTGCCCGCGTCGACGCCGGTTGCGGTGCGCGCGGCGCTCGACGACGTGTTCGCGCATCGCTTCGATGTGCTCGGATCGGGTCCGGCCGAAGTTCGCGCGAAGAATGACGCATCCGCCGATCGATGGCGCGCTCGGTTCGCTGAGCTCGCGAGTGACTTGCCCGGTGATGCGATCAAAGACTATCGGCCGATCGACTGGCACTCGGACTTCGTCGCGGGCTATCGGTGGGACGACCGCGTCTACTACCTCGACATTCCTCTCGCCCCCCAATTCGGCGTCGACATCAAGCGGCCGCGCGAGCTGAGTCGATTTCAACATGTCGGCGTTCTTGCCGCAGCCGGGCGGCGCGACGGCGATCATGATCGCGCTGCAATCGAATTCGCGCTCGAGACACTCGATTGGATTGCGGCAAATCCCGTGCGGCGCGGGGTGAACTGGGCCAGCGCGATGGACGTTTCGATTCGCGCGGTGAGCTGGATCTGGGGACTGCGGTTTTTTGACGACGTGCTGCGCGATTTTCCGCGAGCACGCGGCCAGATCGTGCGCAGTCTGTACGAGCACGGCCTGCACGTGCAAGAGAACCTCGACTATGCGCGCGAGGGCACCAACAATCACTATCTCGCCGACGTCACCGGACTCCTCTTCCTCGGCGCGGCGCTCCCGCAGTTTCGCGAATCGGATCGGTGGCTGCATCTCGGGCTTCAGGAGCTCGTGTCGGAGATCGACCGACAGTTCCATCCCGACGGCAGCAGTCGGGAAGCATCGACGAGCTACCATCGGCTGTGCGCCGAGATGGCGTTTTCGGCGGCGGCATTGGCGGAGCGCTTGCCGGCGGAGCGACTCGGCGCGGTTCGGCACCGTCGTGAGGAATCTCTAACGCTCGGGCCGCGACTTCGGTCGTTGGCCATGCGTGATATCGGGTCGCTGGATCGAGAGACAGTATTGCCGGCGAGAGTGTATGAACGGCTGTCGCGCGTGGCGGAGTTCACATCGGCGCTCACCAAGGCGAACGGGCGTGTTCCCCAGATCGGCGACAACGACTCCGGCCGTCTCCACAAACTCTCGCCGGGCGTTCACGAGTCGGTTTGCGATCATCGCGCCGTCCTCGCTGTCGCTGGCAAAATGTTGGCGCGAGGCGATTTCGTCACGCTCGGCAAAGCATGGAACGACGAGGCGACGTTGATTGTCGGGCCCGAACCCGCGTTGCCGACCCGTGACTCCCCACCCGCTCGCTCCGACAACCCTCGCGTCTTTCCGGATTTCGGAGTCGCCGTCGCGCGCTCCGGAGTCGCCTACCTCGCGGTCACGTGCGGATCAAATGGTCTGGACGGCCGCGGCGGCCATGGCCACAACGACAAAGGGTCGTTCGAGTTGGCGATCGGCGAGCAAGACATCGTCGTGGATGGCGGGTCGTTCGTGTACGTGCCGGATCCGGACACGCGAAATCGATTTCGCTCGACGCAAGCGCACAGCACCGTCTGGGTATCGGGCCGAGAGCAGGATCCGCTGCCACTGGGCCGCGAAGGATTGTTCTCGCTGCCCGAGAAATGCTTCCGCGCGCTCACCGTGAACGACGACAACCATATCGTCGCCGAACACGACGGCTTTGGCGCGGTGCACCGGCGGCGCTTTGCGCTGGGCGATCAACAGTTGGTCATCGAAGACTCATTCGCCGAGTCGGGGGAGAGGCTGATCGGCTTCAATCTTGACCCAAGTGTCACGGCTTTGATCGTGTCGCACCAAGACGGCCTCGCGTTTGTCCTGAAGACAGAATTGGGACCAACGGTGCGCCTCACGATCGTTGGCGCGGTCGCACCCCGGATCGACGACGGGCATTTCAGCGCCGGCTACGGCGTGCGAATTCGAAATCAGCGGATCGTCGCGACGCTGGCTGGAACATCCGTGCTGTCGCGCTTCGATTGGAGTCGCGACGCGTGACGCCTGAAGACGGCGCCGCCCGCGGCGCGATCGACGCGATGTTCGTCGTCATCGACGGCGTGCTCGTCGAAGAAGCGCCTGTCCTCCAAAGCCAGGTCGGCGATCAACTCTTGGCGCTGCGGCGCGCGGGAATTCGGGCGGGCCTTCTGACGACCACTCGTGACCCCAAGCGGTTCGACCGCGAGGTTGGCGACGAGTTGCGCGCGGCGGGGGTAGAAATCGCGCTCGTTCCGCATCGCCGTCGCCTGGCGAACATCCTGGCCGCGGCGGGCGCGCTTCGCCGGTTGTTGCGAAACACGCACGTGCGGAAGTGCTACGCGCGCGGAATCTGGGGTCCGTTGGCCATTCGTCTCGCGTCGCCGTCGCTGCCGTACGTCTACGACGCCCGTGGAACGGTGGCGGACGAAACCCTTGCCGCTGGTTCACGCGCCGCTCGCGCAAAGGCCGGCGTGTATGCCCCGATCGAACGTTGGTGCGTGCGGCGAGCCAATCGCGTGACCGCTGTCAGCCAGCCGTTTGCAAGCGAACTGTTGCGCACATGTGGGCGAGATGACGTGGTCGTCATTCCATCGTGCATCGACTTGGGAGACGCGTCGCGCTTCGACAGCGATGCACCGCGCGTTCGCGCCGAGTTGGGCTTCTCGCCTGAGGACATCGTCCTCGTGTACAGCGGTAGCGTCGGCCAGTACCAGGCGCTGTCGCAAATGCTCGAACTTTGGGAGAGTCTGGCGCATACCGAGAAGGTCCGATTTCTCCTGCTGACCAACACGAGCGCCGGACAGAGTACCGATCCGCTCGACGCCTCTCCGCTGCTGCGCGAGCGAGTGGTACAACGCTCGGTCGCGCGCGGCGACGTTGCCCGCTATCTGGCGGCCTGCGATGCCGGATTCATTCTTCGAGAGCCACGGCTGATGAACCGGGTGGCGTCGCCGGTAAAGTTCGCCGAGTATCTGGCTGCCGGCATTGCCGTAGTCGCGTCGCCCGACATCGGCGACATGAGTTCACTCATCGCAGAACGAAGGATTGGCGTGCTCGTCGACGGTGCCCCGGAGGCTCAGGCGTCGACGGTGCGCGAGTTCCTCGCCGAGCTTCGCGGAGATCGAGGACGCATTCGACGTGGCACTCGCGCGCTTGCGGCAACGCGCTACAGCTGGGATGCGTACGCATCGGTGCACCAAAATCTCTATGACGTGACACCGGTCACAACTCAACGCTAAGAGACGCCGGAGTTTAGGATGCGGCCGGGACTGGACGCCACTTCGGCGTATGATGTACCTTCGCATGCGTGCGACGGTGAACGAGATGCGGGTCAAGTCGGATTGGTGCCGTCGGCGTTGCTCGAGGAGCTCGCCGGTTCTCCAGCTGTCCGTATCTCAAGTCAGCATTTTCACAGTCCGATAGTGAGGTCGTTCCATTCCGTTTCATCCTCGGACCAAAGACGACTTCTGCGACGTCGCTAACGGGATCTTTCCAACGACTGACGCGCTGGGTTCCTCGAATCCCAGCGGCGTGCAACCGGAAACAGCATGACCAAACGCAAAGTGAAGGTCATGCTCGTTGCGCCACTGCCGCCGCCCGTTGGCGGCATCGCGACATGGACGACGCTCGTGCTGCGCGCGCCGGCCGATGCCGACATCGAACGCATTCACGTCGACACTTCCATTCGCGCTGGCTATAGCGCGCGGAAGCTTTCAATTGCCGCCGTGCTTCGCCGCCTCGCGGCCGCTGGCAAAGTGTGCTGGCAAATCGTGAAGGTCCGGCCGGACGTCATTCACGTCACCACGAGCTACGACCGAGGCTGGACGCGCGACACGCTGTTTCTCGCGGTTGCGCGCGCGCTCGGATCCGCCACGATCCTGAACATTCATGGCGGCGATTTCAATCGCATGTACCACGACGCGCCGCGCGCGAAACAATCGAAAATCCTCGGACAGCTGGAGCACTGTGACGCGGTCGTCGCGATCACGCAGGAAAGCGAACGATTTCTCAAAGAATTGGGTCTGACGAACGTTCGACTCGTGCCGAACTGCATCGATATCGCGAAGTCGTCGGTGCGTCCGGAGCGCGAGGGCACGGTGCGATGGCTGTTCGTCGGTTATCTGACGAAAGCAAAAGGATTGACCGAACTGTTCGACGCGCTACGCCGGTTTCCGGCCGCGCATCTCACGCTTGTCGGCCCGGCCCCGACCGGCGTAGCCAACGATGGCGCAGACCTCGTGGCAAAGGCGGCGAAGGATCCGGATCTCGCGAATCGTTTCACCCACACCGGCGCAGTGCCGCCCGCCGAAGCGCGTGCCATTTATCCGAACCACGACATCTTCGTCTTTCCAACTCGCCGCGAAGGATTTCCGAACGCCGTGCTCGAAGCGATGGAAGCCGGGCTGCCGATCGTCGCCACGCGCGTTGGTGCGATTCCAGACATGATCATCGACGGCGAACATGGGCTGCTCGTCGATACGGGCGACCAGGATCGACTTGAAGCCGCAATCGCGCGCGTCACCGCCGATGTTGACTTCGCCGGTCGCATGGGTCGCGCGGCGCGGGCGCGCGTCTCATCGCTCTACGAGGTTGGGCGAGTGAACACCATTTGGTGCGAACTCTATCGCGAACTGGCGGCCAGCGATCCAGGCGAGCTCGGTCGCCTCGCATCGGCAGAGCATCCGGATGCATCGCAATCCCGGCCTGATCGTTCGCTCATGGGGACAACCCGTCGCGCGTGAAACAGATCCTCCAGCACGTGGGCTCCGGCGAGCTCGAAGTTGCCGAGGTCCCCGAACCGGCCTGCATGCCGGGCGGCATCGTTGTCCGAACCGCGGCGTCGTTGATCAGCTCCGGCACTGAAAAGTCCATTGTGGACTTTGCCGGCAAGTCGCTTCTCGGAAAGGTGCATGAGCGGCCCGATCTCGTTCGAAAGGTGATAGGCAAAGTTCGAACGGAAGGCGTGGTCTCGACGATTCGCACCGTCACGGCGCGCCTCGACGATACCGTTGCCCTCGGATATTCATGCGCGGGAGTCGTCGACGCGGTGGGCGTCGGCGCTGAAGAATTTTCCGTCGGGCAACGCGTAGCGTGTGCGGGCATGGGCTACGCGTCGCATGCGAGCGTCGTGTCTGTGCCGAAGAATCTGGCGGTGGCCGTTCCCGACGGCGTTTCGTTGGACGACGCAGCCTACGTCACGCTCGGCGCAATCGCACTTCAAGGAATTCGAATTACGGCCCCGACACTCGGCGAATGCGTCGTGGTGATCGGACTCGGCGTACTCGGGTTGTTGACCGCGCAGTTGCTTCGCGCCAACGGGTGCCGCGTGATCGCCATCGATCTCGATGCGGCGCGTGTAGCACGGGCGAAAGCGCTCGGGGCGGATGTCGCGGTGACGCGCGCCGACGATGCGACGGGAACGGTTTCGCGATTTACAGCCGGCATTGGCGCAGATGCGGTGATCGTCACCGCGGCAACCGATAGTGCCGATCCGCTCGACCTGGCGGGCGACGTGTGCCGGTCGCGCGGACGTGTCGTGGTGGTGGGCGCGGTGAAGATGGAAGTGCCGCGCGAGACGTACTACATGAAGGAGCTCGAGCTGCGCCTGTCGAGATCCTACGGACCCGGGCGATACGACCCGAGTTACGAGGTGCGCGGTCACGATTATCCGATCGGCTACGTCCGCTGGACGGAACGCCGCAACATGGAAGAGTTCCTGCGGCTGGTCGCTAGCGGCGCGGTCACGCCATCGGCGCTCACGACGCATCGCTTTCCGATCGACCGCGCCGGCGACGCGTACGACATCGTCATCGGGAAGGTGACAGCGGCGTTTGCCGGCATCATGCTCGAATATGGCGAGACGACCGGGGCGTCGCGCACTCGCACGGTGCGTTTGAAGCCGCGCGCAGCGTCGTCAAGTGCAACGGGTGTTGGAGTCATCGGCGCCGGTGGATTCGCGAGCTCAACGCTGCTTCCGCGGATCTCCAAACGGACTGACCTCGCGATGATGGGTGTCGCGACGGCGCATGGCGTGACGTCGTCCGCCGCGGCCAAGCGATTTGGATTCTCATACGCAACCACGGACGCCGCCTCGATCATCGCGGATCCGGACATTGGAATCGTCGTCGTCGCCACGCGGCATGGACTGCACGCCGCGTTGGCGGCTGCGGCGTTGCGTGCGGGCAAGGACGTGTTCGTCGAGAAGCCGCTCGCGCTCGACGATGAGAGTTTGCTCGACGTGCTCGACGCGCAGCGTGAGAGCGGGCGCGTGCTTGCGGTTGGGTTCAACCGTCGATTCTCGCCGCTGGCCGCGGATCTCAAGCGAGCGCTTCCGGGCAATTCGTCCGTCGCGATCCACTACCGGGTCAACGCCGGTCCGCTCCCAGCCGAAAGTTGGATTCGTCACCGTGAGGACGGCGGCGGAAGGATCGTCGGTGAAGTGTGTCACTTCGTCGACTTCTGTTCCTTCCTCGTCGACGATGCACCGCGTGAGGTGTTCGGCTATGCTGCGGGCGGCAATCACGATATTGTCAGCATCGTGATCAAGTACGAGAACGGCTCGACGGCGACGATCAACTACTTCGCCAATGGCGACACGACCGTTCCGAAGGAACGCGTCGAAGTGTTTCAGGGCGGCTGCATCGCTTTGCTCGACGATTTTCGCGAGCTCCATGTGACCTACAACCGGCAAACTGTGAAACAACGCCTCAGGGCTCAAGACAAGGGATTCGACGGCGAGCTCGACTCGTTCTTCCGCGCGGTGCGCGAGGGCGGTTTACCCCCGATCGCGCTCGAGTCAATCGCCGCGACCACGCGCACGACCTTCGTGATCGAACGGTCGCTGCTGAGTGGTCGGCCCGAACGCGTGACACCATGAGCAAACACATAAAGGTCCTGGTCGTCGCCGGAGCACGTCCAAACTTCATGAAGGTCGCGCCGATCATCGCCGCGCTGAAAGCAGGCGGCCACGAAAGCGTTCTCGTGCACACCGGCCAACACTACGACGCCGAAATGTCCGGGGCATTTTTCCGCGATCTCGGCATTCCCGATCCGGATTATCACCTCAGCGTCGGATCCGGAACGCATGCGCAGCAGACGGCGCGCATCATGGAAGCGTTCGAGCCCGTGCTGATCGCGACAAAACCCGACTGGCTCCTCGTCGTTGGCGATGTGAACTCCACCATCGCGACGGCGCTCGTGGCGTCGAAGCTTCGCCAGCAGCTCGGATGCCGCATCGTGCACGTCGAAGCCGGATTGCGCAGCAACGATTGGCGAATGCCCGAGGAAGTGAACCGCGTCCTGACCGATCGCCTGTCGGATCTGCTGCTGACGCCGTCCGCCGACGCTCTGCCGAATCTTCTGGCCGAAGGCATTCCGCCCGATCGTATCGAGTTTGTGGGCAATGTCATGATCGACACGCTCATGATGCATCTCGACGAAGCCCGCGCGCGGAAAATCCCGGAACGGTTCGGGCTGAAGAGCGGCGAGTATGTGTTGGCGACGCTGCACCGTCCATCGAACGTCGATTCGGCCGAAGTCGTCGCGCCGATTCTCGAAGCCTTGGCTCGCGTGTCGAAGACGATGCCGGTGGTGTTGCCGATTCATCCGCGCACGCGTCGCTCGGTTGCAACATTCGGCTTGGATGCGTTGCTCGGCGAACTTCGTGTCGTCGACCCCTTGGGATACGTCGACATGCTTGGTCTGACCGACGGATCGGCCGTGGTCCTGACGGATTCAGGCGGTCTGCAGGAAGAAACGACCGCACTCGGCGTTCCATGTGTGACCCTGCGCGAACAGACCGAGCGGCCGATCACGGTCGAACAAGGTACGAACAAGCTTGCCCCATGGCCGCTGACGGCCGATGGCATCTTCAATAGCTTCGACGAAGCGCGACGCCGCGGTCGCGCCGCGGTGGGCGCGCGTTCCCCGGATGGTTGGGATGGACGCACCGCGTTCAGAATTGTGGAGTCGCTAGTCCGCCGCTCCTGAGACGGGCGCGGCGTTTGCGTCGACAAACATGTGTCGCACAAGGGCCCATGGTTTGCGGGAGAGCGCCCTGCCTGACCGACGGCCTGGACCCTGCAATGGTGGATGATGCTGACTATCGCCACCGGCATGGGTGCCGTACAGTACGCGAGTGTCGGCCGCTCGTGGAACGAGCGTAACCCAAACGACTTGCATGAGAAATCGGATTTTTCTCGCTCTCGACGTCGTGTTCTGTTCGGCGGTGGTGTTTCTCGCCTTCGCCGCGCGCTTCGAGGGAGTGAACTGGTCGCCGACGATTCGGTCGATTGCGGTCGCGTATGCGGCCGTGGTGATCCCGACCAAGATTGCGCTGTTCTTTACCGTCGGGCTCTACCGCCGGCTCTGGCGGTATGCCAGCATTGCCGACCTTGAGATAATTCTCATCGCTGCGTTACTCGGTGCGGTTGCATCCTTTGCGATCGGCCTCGGACTCCCCGGCGCCGGAATCACTCCGGGTCGCGTTCCAATCGGCGTTCTGTTGCTCGACAGTGCGTTGACGGGCGCGGCCATATCGCTTCCGCGGTTGCTGCTCCGAGTCGTTGCGCGACGGTCACGCTCGTGGCGCAAGCGGCGCCACGGATCGTTGCGCGAGCCAATCGAAGTGCGAAGAATCATCATCGCCGGCGCGGGCGACGCCGGAGGCATGATCGCCAAGGAGCTGCTCGAGAATCCGCAGCTTGGCCTCGTGCCGATCGGCTTCATCGACGACGATGTGACAAAACATCGTCACAGCCTGCACGGACTTCCCGTGCTTGGTCCGCTCTCGATGCTCGGCGGTTTAGTTGACCGATTCATAGTTGGTGAAATTATCATCGCGTTGCCGTCGGCGCGCGGCAAAGTCATTCGCGACATCGTGCAGGCGGCGGCCGAGGCGGGCGTTCGTACTCGAACGGTGCCTGGGCTGTATGAGATCTTGTCGGGCGCAAAGGCGGTCAGTGCGCTTCGTCCGATTCAGATCGAAGATCTGCTTCGGCGCGAACCCGTCGAGACCAATCTCGAAGACGTGGCCACGCTCGTTCGCGGACGCACGGTACTGATCACGGGCGCAGGCGGTTCGATCGGCAGTGAGCTGTGTCGACAGTTGGCGCGTCTGTCTCCGAAAGCGATCGTGGCGGTCGGCCGCGGCGAGAACTCGATCTTCGAGTTGCTCGAGGAGCTTCGCGCGACCTATCCGACGGTGAAGGTACGGCCGGCCATCGTCGATGTGCGTGACGAAATCCGGCTTCGCGCGGTGTTCGAGGAGGAGCAGCCCTACTCGGTGTTCCACGCGGCGGCCCACAAGCACGTGCCGCTCATGGAAGCCAGCGTCGATGAGGCAATTCTCAACAACGTTCTCGGAACGCGCAACGTCGCCGAATTGTGCGCGGAGTATAATGTCGAACACCTTGTGCTGATCTCGACCGACAAGGCCGTGCGTCCGACGAGCATCATGGGCTCCACAAAGCGCATCGCCGAAAAGATCGTATGCAACGTCGCGCACCGAACCGGCAAGCCGTATGTATCCGTGCGCTTCGGCAATGTGCTCGGCAGCCGCGGCAGCGTCGTACCCACGTTCATTCGACAGATTCTCGCCGGTGGCCCGATCACGATCACACATCCGGAAATGCGTCGGTACTTCATGACGATCCCGGAGGCCGTGCAGCTCGTTCTTCAGGCCGCGACGCTCGGGCGTGGCGGCGAGGTGTTCGTGCTCGACATGGGCGAGCCGGTAAAGATCGCCGATCTCGCCGAGGATCTGATTCGCCTGTCGGGTCTCGAAGTTGGCAATGATATCGAGATCTCATTCACCGGCACGCGGCCGGGCGAAAAGCTGTACGAGGAGCTTTTCTTCGGACCGGACGACGCGACGCCGACGTCGCATGCGAAAATTCTTCGTGCACGCGACGGACGCTCGTCGATCGACCTCGACAGCTCGATCGACCGTCTCGTAGCCGCGGCACGCCGGAGAGAACCGGTGCTCGAGCTTCGCCGGATGATTCATTGTCTCGTGCCCGAGTACACCCATCCGAGCGTGAACCGCCCGCCCGAGCCCGCCGCCAAGGAACGAGACGGATTGGGGGCGGTGGCGTCTGAACGTCTGGTTGGCCGAACCGGCCACGAGATTGGCGAAAGTGGCCTGATGAGCTAGTAGAGAGCTGGTAGCTACTTCGCCACTTTCTTCGCCGCCTCGACAACCTTCGCCACCGTCAGACCAAACTCCTGATAGAGCTTTTCTTCCGGCGCGCTCGCTCCGAAATGTTCTAGCCCAAGAACGATTCCATCGAGGCCGACCCACTTGTACCACGACATCGGATGCGCGGCTTCGATCGCAACGCGCGGAACGCCGTCGAGCAACACCGACTTTTGGTACCCCTCATCCTGCCGCCAGAAGATCTCCATTGACGGAACGCTCACGACTCGCGTGGCGATACCGGCTTCGGCAAGCTGTTGGTGCGCGGTCACGATGAGCCCCACTTCGGAGCCAGACGACAACAACACCACCTGCGGCGACTTTCCACTCGGCGGATCGTGGAGCACATAAGCGCCGCGCGTCACGCCCTCGGCCGAACTGAACACCGAGCGATCGATGAACGGCACTTTCTGACGCGTCAGAACCAATGCGACCGGTCCATCCTTGTGCTCGATCGCTATCCGCCATGCCACGGCGGTCTCGTTCGCGTCGCCGGGCCGAATGACGGTCATGTCCGGAATGGCGCGAAGCGTCGATAGCTGTTCGATGGGTTGATGCGTCGGGCCGTCTTCGCCGAGCCCAATGGAGTCGTGCGTGTAGATGTAGACGACGTGCTGCTTCATCAACGCCGCGAGCCGGATCGCCGGACGCATGTAGTCGGAGAAGATCAGGAACGTGCCGCCGTACGGGATGATGCCGCCGTACAGCGCGAGGCCGTTCATGATGGCGCCCATCGCGTGTTCTCTAATGCCAAAATGCACATACCGCGCTGCGTAGTCGTCGGGCTCGAAGTTCTTCCACGCCTTGACGAGCGTGTTGTTCGACGGGGTGAGATCCGCCGACCCGCCGAATAACTCCGGCAACGATTCCGCCGTGGCGTTCAATACCGCACCGAACGCCGCGCGTGTCGCGACGTTTCCGTTTTCCTTGGTGAACGTCGGAATCGACTTTGCCCAGTCGGTCGGAAGTATGCCCGCGAGCCGGCGGTCCAGCTCCGCCGACTGCTCCGCATGCGCCGAGGCGTACGCGGCGCGCTTGGTATTCCACTCGCCGTGCGTGGCCGCGCGCTTCGCGACCGCCGCGCGCCAGTGATCGAGTACTTCCTGCGGAACGAAAAACGGCTCGGTGCTCGGCCAACCCAGATTCTTCTTCGTCAGGAGAACGTTCTCGACGCCGAGTGGTTCGCCGTGCGCCTTTGAACTGTCCTGGCGTGGGCTGCCGTAACCGATATGCGTGCGCGTGATGATGATCGACGGACGCTGCGTCTCCGACTGCGCCTCGGCGAGCGCGGATTCGATCTGGTCGAGATCGTTCACGTCGCTGATGTGCAGCACTTGCCAGCCGTATGCGTCGAAACGCTTTGCCGGATCATCAGTAAACGTTAAATCCGTGGACCCGTCGATCGTGATGCGGTTGTCGTCGTAGAACCCGATCAATTTGCCGAGCTTGAAGTGTCCCGCGAAGCTGGCCGCCTCGTGCGAGATGCCTTCCATCAAATCGCCGTCGCTACAGATGAAGTACGTGTAGTGATCGATGATGCCGCTGTCGGCGGCGTCGAACGTCGCGGCGAGATGGGCCTGCGCCACCGCGAAGCCGACGGCGTTGCCAATACCTTGACCTAGCGGACCCGTGGTGACTTCGATGCCGGCGGTGTGTCCGTACTCGGGATGGCCGGGAGTCTTGCTTCCCCACTGGCGGAACTGCTTCAAATCGTCGAGCGAGAGGTCGTAGCCGCTCAGATAGAGACAGGCATATTGTAGCAGGGATGCATGTCCGCATGACAGCACGAAACGATCGCGGCCAGGCCAATGCGGATCCGCGGGGTCGTGGCGCATCGTCCGCGTATAGAGCACGTAGCCGATCGGTGCGAGCGCCATCGGCGTGCCGGGGTGTCCCGACTCCGCCTTTTGCACTCCATCCATGGCCAGCGTACGAACGGTGTTGATGCAGAGAAGATCGATGTCGCGATCTGGCATTGCTCTGTTCCGCGGAAGTGGCGAAGGTTTGGTTGACATTTGAAAACTAGCTCCGCCTGCCGGTTGCGGCCCTCAAGCGACCGCAAAGGTCGTGTCACTCTCCGAACAATTTCGAGCATGAGAATTTTCAAGCGGCCCGTGCTGTCGGTTCGCGTGATTGCCAGCAGTTTTGCCCTGTCGATTCTTGCGACGCTGCTGATCGTGCAGCTTGGCGCCGTCGAAATACTGGGACTGCACAGCCTCGGCTACCTGATTTCGACCGTGGCGGTCATAGGCGTTGCGTTGAGCGTGTTCGGCGCCGCAGAGGTCCTCATTGCCTTCGACGGGGTTCTCATCGCGACTTATCTGATTCTTGCCTTCACGCCGGTTATGGCGCGGCCCGCGGCAAACTGGGTGCGAAATGATCCGCGTCCGGCGCAGCCGCTAGACGCCGTGATTGTGCTGTCGGGTTGGGTGAAGCCCGACTCGGCGCTGGAGGCCGTGGCGGTCGAGCGATTGCTCACGGGACTCGAGCTCGTGAAGGCGGGGCTGGCGCCTCGGCTGATCACCACCCGCGTGATCAGTGTCGAGGGAGGCATTCGCGTAGTGAGCGACGACGATCAGCGCCGATTCATTCGCCTGGCTGGACTGGAGAGCGCCTGGACGGAGGTCGACAGCGTCGGAACCACGCATGATGAAGCCGAACGGTCGGCGGCGTTTTTGTTTCCCTTCGGAGCCAAGCGGGTCGCCGTCGTGACGTCGCCGATGCATACCCGCCGAGCATGCGCGGTGTTCGAGGGCGTCGGGTTCGAGGTCACCTGCGTGGCCGCCCGGGAGATGGTCGCTGTAACGCGGCATCCGGTGACGCCGGATGATCGTCTGGCCGCATTTCGCGAGTACTTCTATGAACGATTAGGGATGGTTAAGTACCGCGCGAAGGGCTGGATCAAGTAGTTCTCGCGGAAAAAGCGCAGGAATTGCTCGGGGCCACAGCGTGTTAATATTGCTTCGTTCATCACCATCATCGCGTCACTCATATGCTTACAACGAGCCATGGACAGGAATGAAAGCCATCACGCTATTCTGACTCGTACGGTCCACTGCGACTGCCTGGCCAAGCCTGCGCTGGCGTCGGTCGACCGGTCACAACACGCCTGTCCCGCCAAGATCATCGATCGCTCGGGCGACCCGTCGCTTCGAGCGTCCCCTTCGGCGGCGCACAGAAGGGGCAGTTCGGTGACTCGTTCCGCTCGGCCTCGTCGTACCAACGTGAACGAGAACCACTTCGACGCCGCTATCGTCGGCGGAGGCTTCTACGGCGCGAGGCTCGCGCTGATGCTGCGCGCTCGCGGCGGACGCGTTCTGCTCGTCGAACGTGAGCCGCGTCTGCTCGGACGCGCGTCGCTTCGGAACCAGGCCCGAGTTCACAACGGCTACCATTACCCGCGGAGCATGCTGACGTCGCTTCGCTCCAGGCTCAACTACGCCCGCTTCCTCAGCGAGTACGCCGAGTGCGTCGACCAGTCGTTCCCGCACTATTACGCGATCGCCCGTGGTACCTCGAAGGTCACCGCCGGACAGTTCGCCGAGTTTTGTCGGCGTATCGGAGCGCCCGCCGAGCCGGCGCGGTCGGAGATCGCGAGACTCTTCGATGCGTCGCGGATCGAAGCGGTGTTCGAGGTCCAGGAGTGTGCCTTCGATGCAAGCAAGCTGCGCGACCGCGTCACTCACGAATTAAACGCGGCGGGCGTCGAGACGCTGGTCGATACTGAGGCAGTGCGAGTCGCGCCGCGCGGATCGAGCGCGACGTTGACCCTGCGCGGCCGCGATGATTCCGCCAACGAGTGGAATGTGGTCGCCGACCTCGTGCTGAATTGTACGTATTCTCGAATGAACCGCTTGCTCGACGCGTCCGGCATACCGCCCATTCCGGCGAAGCATGAGCTCACGGAGCTCGCGCTCGTCACGCCGCCGCCCGCGCTCGAGGGCGCAGCGGTGACCGTGATGGACGGGCCGTTCTTTTCGCTGATGCCATATCCGTCTCGCGGGTTGTTCTCGCTGAGCCACGTGCGCTACACGCCGCACTGTAGCTGGAACGATGCTGCGGGAAGTCCGATCGTCGACGCCGACCACGCGCTCCCGGGGCGTGAGTCGCGGTACCTGCATATGGTGCGGGATGCCGAACGGTATCTTCCCGCCATGCGCACGACAAAGTACGTCGATTCGCTCTGGGAGATGAAAACACTCATGCCGCGCAGTGAGCAGGACGACAGTCGTCCAATTCTCTTGCGCCGCAGCGACGAATGCCCGTCGTGCCTGAGCGTCCTCGGCGCAAAGATCGACAGCGTTTACGACGTTGAAGACGCGCTGGCCGCCCTCCTTGGCGCGCCGGCAGAAGCAAAACGTGAGGCGGCGCATGCCGGTTGAGTCGCTGATCTCGATCGTAGCGCCGCTCGAGAATGACGATGGCGCCGCGGTCGCTGCGTTCGTGGACGAAACGGTGGACGTGCTGCGCAATCTCGTGACGCACTATGAGATCATTCTCATCGACGACGGCGCGCCGGAGCCGACGGTCGACCGCGTGCGATCGCTGCTCGGCAAGTATGATTTCGTGCGGTTCCTGCGCCTGTCGCGGCACTTCGGCGAAGAAACGGCGATCGCCGCGGGACTTGACGTCGCAATCGGTGACTATGTGATCGTGATGCTGCCCAACATGGATCCGCCGTCGCTCATTCCGCAGTTTTTCGAGACGGCACGCAGCGAGGCGGACATCGTCTACGGTGTGCGGCTTCATCGAAAGACCGAGCCGGCCTGGTATCGCGCCGGCGCGCGGCTCTTCTACTGGTACATCAACACCGTCGCCAAAGCGGGAATTCCCGAAGATTCGACGCAGTTCCGTTGCATGAGCCGGCAAGTCGTGAACGCGATCTCGCAAATTCGCAGCCCCGATCAGTATCTGAGAATTCTCACATCGTACATCGGGTTCAGAAAGCGCGGGCTGCCGTATTCGCCGATCAATCGCACGGGCGTTCCGACGGTGCGACCCAAGCGAGAGGCCATTCATCTCGCGCGCGCACTCGTCATGGATCACACGACGCATCCGCTCCGGGTGGCGTTGTGGACGGGGTCGGCGCTCGCCGTCGCGAATATGGTGTGGGTCGCGCTCCACCCAGCGAGCAACGACGGCGGTCTACACTCGGCGTTCGCGTTCGTCGTGATCGCGATCATGCTGACGTTCATCGGCGAGTACCTCTCCGCGCTCACGCGACGGTTCCGCGACCGCCCCGCATACTACGTCCGCGAGGAGCAGACGAGCTCCGTGCTGCTTCGCGAAGAGCGCAAGAACGTGGTCGGGATGACATCGTAGTGGAATCGTCGACCCTCCCCGCGGCGCCGGGCGTGCCGGCGTACGATCGAATCGTCCTTAGGCCAAAACAACATCGGTACTGTGTCGCGGTCTTCGTCATCAACGAGGGAGAGCGCGTTCGCACGCAACTGCGCGAGATGGCAGCCCTCGCCGATCGCGTCGACATCATCGTCGCTGACGGAGGTAGCACCGACGGCTCACTCGCCCCAGACACACTCGACGACTTCAAGCTGTCGGCGCTGCTCATCAAACGCGGGCCTGGGAAGCTCAGTGCGCAAATGCGAATGGCCATGTCGTACGCGCTCGAGCAGGGTTATGACGGAATTGTCGTCATCGACGGAAATGGCAAGGACGATTGGCGCGCGATTCCGCGATTCCTCGAACTACTCGACGAGGGTTACGATCACATCCAGGGATCTCGGTACGTTCCCGGTGGTAAGGGGATCAACACGCCCCTATCGCGAACCGTCGGCGTGAAGCTGCTGCATGCGCCCGTCATCAGTCTTGCCGCCGGCGCGCGGTACACCGACACGACGAATGGGTTTCGCGCGTACAGCCGCACGTTCTTGAGGGACCCCCGCGTTCAGCCGTTGCGTGATATCTTCGGCGCCTATGAGCTCCACTATTATCTCGCGATTCGCGCGGCGCGGCTCGGATTTCGGATTATCGAAACGCCCGTGACGCGCAGTTATCCCGCAACCGGCAAAACGCCGACGAAAATCAGTCCGATCAGAGGAAATCTGAAAGTTCTCACAACGCTCGCTGCGGCGGCGCTCGGGAGATTCGACCCGTGACCGTGCCCAACGCCGCGCGAGAGCAGCAGACCGCGCTCATCGGATATACAGGATTCGTCGGGGGGAACCTCCTCCGCCAGCGATCGTTCGACGCCACGTTCAACTCGGCGAACATCGACGGAATCGCCGGCCGCAGCTTCGATCTTGTAGTCTGCTGCGGCGCGCGCGCGGAAAAATGGAAGGCCAACGCCGAGCCCGAGCAGGACTACGACAACATCGAGCGGCTGATTCGACCGCTGGGGCAGGCGAACATTCGACGACTCGCGCTGGTGTCCACCGTCGACGTGTTTCTCTCGCCGATCGACGTGGACGAAGATTCCCCCACGCCGCTCACCGGTCTCCATGCGTACGGCCGCAATCGCCGGCGCCTCGAGCAGATCGTTGCGGGACGGTTCGACGCGACCATCGTGCGCCTTCCCGGGCTCTACGGGCCGGGTCTCAAGAAAAACGCCATTCACGATCTCCTGCGCAATCATGACACTCACAAGATCGATTCGCGCGGCGTGTTCCAGTTCTATAATGTCGAGCGACTGTGGAAGGACATCGCGTCGGCGATGGAGTGCGGAATTCCGTTGGCTCACCTGCCCACGGAGCCAGTGAGCGTCGCCGAGGTTGCGCGTACGTCGCTCGGCATCGAGTTCACAAATGAAACGGCGTCCACGCCGGCCCGATACGACGTCCACACGCGTTTCGCCGACGCATTCGGTGCGAGCGCGGCCGATCGCTACATCGAAGACAAAGCCACAGAACTCTCGGGCATTGGCGCGTTCGCATCCGCCGAGCGTGAGAGCCATGGCTAGTTCACTTCGGCTGGCGGTGTCGAACATCGCATGGATGCCGGAGCAGGACGACGCCATTGCGGAGTTGCTCGTGGCTGAAGGCGTTGGCGGGGTGGAAATCGCGCCGACGAAATGGCGCGAGCGTCCGCTGAATGCGACCGCGCTCGATGTCGCCGCGTACCGTCGCGCGTGGGAAGATCGCGGGCTGCGCATCGTGTCGATGCAGTCGTTGCTGTTCGGTCGGCCGGACCTGCAGCTCTTCGCGAACGAAACGCAGCGCGAGGCGATGGTCGACTACCTTCGGAGAACCATCGATCTTGGCGCCGCGCTCGGCGCGCGTGCACTCGTCTTCGGGTCGCCCAAGAACCGCATTCGCGGGAGTCTGTCGGAGCGAGAAACGACGTCGATCGCCATCGACACCTTTCATGAGCTCGGAGCGCACGCGGCAGAACGCGGCGTGCTGTTCTGCTTGGAGGCGAATCCTCCTGAGTACGGCTGCGACTTCATTACGTCGACGGCCGATGCGGTCGCGCTGTGCCGCGCGGTAGATCACCCCGGCTTTCGTGTGAATGCCGACCTCGGCGGAATGACCCTGTCGCACGACGACCCCGGACTGTGCATATCGGAGGCGGCGGGCGCAATCGGACATTTCCATGCGAGCGAGCCGCACCTGTCCGAGTTGGGCGCGGCCGCCGATCATCCGCGGGCGGCCGAAGGACTCGCGACGATCCACTACCCTGGCTGGGTGTCCATCGAAATGCGAAATGTGGTACCGTTTGCGTCCGATGCGAACGTCGAAGCCGTCGGTCGTGCCGTTCGCCTCGCGAAGAGTATCTACGAGGCGGTCGTCGCGTAGACGCTATCGTTTGACCAGCACGCTCGCCACGACGCGCGTGTCGCGCGTGCCGACGTAGAGCATTCTCGAAACGACCGACCGTGTATTGCTCAACGTGTTCGTGGTCGCCTGTTCCTTCAGTGTCTCCGCAACTTCGTCGGGCGACGCGCGCGGATGCGTCTCGAGATACAGGGCGATCGCTCCGCTGACGTAGCCGGCGGCCATCGACGTGCCATTCCAGAGTTGTGAAATCGGTGCGAGCGCGCGATCGAGACTGGGCAGCAGCACCGAATCGCCCGGTGCATAAATATCGATGCACGGGCCGTACGCCGTACCCGCTGCGCGACGATCGGCGAAATGCATGACGCCCGCGGAGTCGCGCTCGGCGTGAAGGCTCGACGCGCCCACCACGATCGTTCCCGTCGCATTCCCGGGTGAAACGCGGCACGCGTCGATGTCGAGATTGCCGGCGGACACCACGACCGGAATTCCGGCGGCGCGAAGCGCGAGCACCGCGCTGTCGAGTGCCGGGATCCGCGCGGAAGTGTCGGCAATGAACGACCAATTCGCGACGGCCGGTCCCGGGTGTTCCGCGTGATCCTCAATGACCCAGTGCGCGCCGTCGACGATCGCCTTGATGGTGCCACGCAGTTTCTCACATTGCACCATCTTCACATCGACGATCTCCGCGTCGGGCGCAACGCCGAGCGTCGATCCGGCGATGGCGCCGGCGACAGCCGTGCCGTGTGGATTACAAATACTCTGATCGCCGGGAAAACCCGAGAAGCCCTCACGCACGCGTCCGGCCAACTCCGGATGGGTCGTGGCGATACCGCCGTCGAACACGTAGACTGTGACGCCCTTGCCCGTTGCGGGATGACGATACGTTTGATCGAGCGGCAGCGAGCGCTGGTCGATGCGATCGAGCGCGACCGACAGCGTATGAGATTCGTGAACAGTGGCGGCCCGCACGCTGCTCGAGGCCAATCCATAGAAGGAGTCGGTCGCGAAACTTGCCGCCGCCGCCGTCGAGCTCGTCCTGGCGGCGGCGTGCGCGCACCCTACCGATAGCGTTGCCCCTCCCACAAAGGCAAGGTTACGGCAGAGGTTGATCCGAGCGGCGACGCGAAAGCGCATGGCACAAGCCGGTTAATCGTAGTGCACGTTCTCACGGAGTTCCTTCTAGGGAATTGGCGTGCCAAACTTTCAGTGCGGACAAAGATTCGCGTTGGGTGGTGACGAGACGCGCGCCTCGGCGTGTCATTAATCACAGGCATCCACGCGTTAGATACCGAACGAGGACTACAATCGTGACACCGGCTCTTCTTCGTGCCCGAATACTTCCGTTCGTCATCGGTGCGACAACGCTCGCCAGCTGCGCGTCGCAAATCTCACAGACGGCTCCGCGTGGCATGCCGGACGGTTCCGGGATGATGCGGGCTGACGGTCGCGATCTAAACGCCGACGAAGAGATTCGACACGCGCTGAGCAGATTGACGTTCGGTCCGCGGCCTGGAGACGTCGCGCGCGTTCGAGCCATGGGGCTGGACAAGTGGATTGACACGCAGCTCAATCCATCAACGATCTCTGATACCGCCGCCGAGCGCGTCCTTGCCGGGATGGAGACGCAGCACAAGCGCGTGTTCGAGTTGATCGCGGACCATCCAGACCAGCAGGAGGTGCAGACGCGGTTCAACCAGACGCGGGCACTCCCCGGCGGAAAGGGCGTTGCCCTCACGCGGGACGACAGTGCGGTGCTCAAACGAGCGGGTCAAGTCACCGGGCAACTCACAGCGCAGCTGCAGTCGGCGCGCGTCGTGCGCGCCGTGGTGAGCGAACGGCAGCTCCAGGAAGTGATGACCGACTTCTGGGAGAATCATTTCAGCGTCTTCATCGGCAAAATGCCGAATCGATATTCCATCTCGGAATACGATCGAGATGTCATTCGCCCGCGCGCGCTCGGAAAGTTTCGCGATTTGCTCGGCGCCGTCGCGAAGAGTCCCGAGATGCTGTTCTATCTCGACAACTATCAGAGCAACGTCGACAGCCTTCATCCCAACATCGACGAGGAGCGCATCGAGGCGCGTCGCGCGCGGACTGGCGCCGATTCGCTTGCTCGCGAATTCGCGAAGCTCCCGCAACGACACGGACGCGGCGTAAACGAGAACTACGCGCGGGAGTTGATGGAGCTACAAACGCTCGGCGTCGACGGCGGCTATTCGCAGGCCGACGTGCAGGAGGTCGCGCGCGCACTCACGGGATGGACGATCGAGGCGCCAAACCTCGGCGGCGAATTCATCTTCCGTTCCGAGCAGCACGACGCGGGAGCAAAAACGGTTCTCGGCCACCAGTTGGCCGCTGGCCGCGGCGAGAAAGACGGCGAGGACGTGCTCGACATTGTGGCGACCGCACCGGCGACCGCTCATTACATAACGTTAAAGTTGGCGCGCCACTTTGTGAGCGACGATCCGCCGCCGGCGCTCGTCGATCGATGCGCGGCGAAATTCACCGCGACGACGGGCGACATTCGCGAAACCATGCGATGCATCATCACCTCGCCGGAATTCTCCAGCCGAGCGGCGTATCGGGCGAAGGTGAAGACGCCGTTCGAGTTGGTGGCGAGCACTATGCGTGCGCTCGGCGCCGGGGCGGATACGTCGGCGCGTACTGCGCAAGCGATCGCGCAGCTCGGTCAACCGATTTATGGAAGACTCACGCCCGACGGTTGGCCGGATCGTGGTGACGCGTGGATGAACACCGGCGCCATTCTGAATCGCATCAACTTCGGCTTTCGCGTTGCGGCGGGACAGTTGCCAGGTGTGCGCATCGCAAGTTGGCCGGCGGCGGCGCGCCTGCGAACGCTCCCGGCGGATCAGCAGGTCGATGGCGTCGTCGACGAACTCCTCGGCGGCGATGTGTCGGCGGAGACGCGTCGCATTTTGGTGAGCGGCGAGAACCCGATGCTTGCGTCCGCTCCCGCATCCAAGAATGCGTTGACGGGTCTGCCTGCAATCATTGGCCTGGCGTTGGGTTCGCCGGAGTTCCAGCGTCGATAGATCCGTTCGCGCATCGACGCGAGGGAAGGCGGCGTGAGACTAGCCGCGGATTCCGCGGATTCTTGGGCGAAAAGTCGCGGAAGAACTGATTGTTTGACGGCGAGGTCGCGCCTCGGGCGCGTCGTCGGCCCGTCGCGCACGCCAGGCTGTCGGCAGGCGCATGTTGAACTGGCGCGCGTAACTCAACGCCGCGACTAGAAAACCAAAGAAGCCTATCAACCACTCGGCAAGTCAGTCCGGTCACCGAGCATTCGCGGTATTCCGACAGACTCCGCGTATTCCGTGGCTAACCTCGCCGCCACCTTCCAAGTCCCCGCCACCGGACGCACCAGCACTCCAAGAAGGATGTGCAAGTCGCAAGGCCCGTGACGTCTCCAGAAAGCAACCTCTTACGGAGCGTCACATGCGGTACCTCATTCGCGCTGGCTTCGCTGCTCTGATCGCACTCTCGTCCCGCGCCGGCGCGCAGGGATGGATCGTCCCCCGACCATGCATCGGCGACGTCCGCCCGATGGACGTTCGGCCAACCGACGTTCGCCCTGCGCCGGTCATCGATTGTCGTGCCAACATATCGCGAACGCGGAGCGATGTTCACGTCGAACTCGCCGACCGTGTGCTCCACTATGAGGTCGAAGAACGATTCGTGAATCACGGCGGCACCATCGGCGAGGCGGACTACATCTTTCCGCTGCCGGCCAACGCCGCGTTTCAAGATCTCAAACTGTCGATCAACGGGCAGCTCGTGAGCGGCGAGACGATGAACGCGGGCGACGCGCGTCGCATCTATGAACAAATCGTACGCACGCAGCGCGATCCGGCGCTCGTCGAATGGATGGGGCACGGCCTGTTGCGCGCGAGAATATTTCCGCTCAATCCAGGCGAGGAAAAGAAGATCGTCGTTCGTTTCCAGAGCGTCGCACCGCGTGAGGGCGACGCGCTTCGGATCGACTACTTCCGCGGCGCGACCGGAACCACCGGCGGGTCGTCGACCGTGCGCGACGGCGGTGCATCGTCGTTCGCGCTCAGCATGCGAACGTCGCCCGAGCTGGGCACACCGTATTCGCCGACCCACACGCTCGACCTGTCGGAGCACGATGGTAAACGCGAGGCTGTTGTTCGCGGCGACGCGCGCGACGTCACGGTGCTCGTGCCGGTGCGACGCAACGCAGAAGCGTCTATCACCATGTTGCCGTATGCACCGGGCAACGAGGATGGATTCGCCCTCGTCACAGTTACACCGCCGCCGTCATCGCGAAACGAAGCGACCCCACGCGACATCACGCTTGTCCTCGACGTCTCCGGCTCGATGCAGGGCCGCAAAATGGAGCAAGCTCGCGCGGCAGGTCGACAGCTTCTCGGCACGCTGCGTCCCGATGACCGATTTCGCATCATCGATTTCTCAAGCGACGTTCGCACCTTCCGCGACGAATTTGTCTCAGCGTCCGCATCGAACGTTCGGGACGCGTCGCGCTACCTCGACGCGCTCGAAGCGCAAGGCGGCACGAACATCGAAGGCGCGCTGCGCGAGGCCGTGCGACCCGCCGTGACCGACGGCAGACTTCCGCTCGTGCTCTTCGTGACCGACGGAGAGCCGACAGTGGGCGACGTGCAGCCGGACCACCTCGCAGCGATCGCGAACGACGCCGCTGCTCGGGGCGCGCACCGACGGGTGTTCACCTTTGGACTCGGCGCCGACGTCAACGTGAGTCTTCTCGAACAACTGGCGCTCGAAGGGCGTGGCACCGCGCAATTCGTTCGGCCCGAGGAGAATGTCGAGCGAATGGTCGGCGTTGTCGCGAACCGACTCGTCGATCCGGTGCTGACCGACGTGCGAGTGCGCGTCGACGGTGACGTGCGCCTGGTCAAGATGCTGCCGTCGCAAACGAGCGACGTGTTCGCTGACCGCGATCTCACCGTGCTCGCCCGCTACACCGGACATGGTTCCGCGCGAATCATCGTCGAGGGTACGCGCCGCGGTGCGCCGGTGCGGTTCACACAAACCGCGGATTTTCCGGACCGCGATCGGCAGAACCCGTTCGTCGCCAGAATCTGGGCGGCACAGCGCATTGGGTTTCTCAGCGCGGACAAGCGCAAGAATGGCGCCGGCCGAGAGCTCGATGAGGAAATTCGCATGCTCGGCGAGCGCTACGGCATTCCGACCGAGTTCACGTCGTACCTCGTCACGGAACCGCAGTTCGTTGCCGCGCGACGAGCGATGGGCGCCAACGCGCCGATGAATCTGTCACAGGTGATGACGACTTCCAGCGGCTCGCCGTCGGCGCCCACTGTGCAGGATTCGAGGGCACAACAATTCGAAGCGGCAAAACAAGCCTCGGCTCAACGCGCTGTTGGCTCGATCGCCGCGCTCGACTCGATGCGCGTCGCCGACGATAAGGCGACCACCGCCGGCCGCGAGTCGACGCGGACGATAAACGGGCATACCTTCGTGCTTCGGAGTACTGTGTGGACAGATGCGCGCTACACGACCGCAATGCCAACTACGAAGATCAAACCGTTCTCGAAAGCCTACTTTGACGTGCTCGAACAAATCCCCGAGCTTCGCGCGGTATTTGGCCTCGGCGACCACGTGATCGCCGTCGGCCGAGCCCGCGGGATTGCGTTGACCGACGACGGCGCAAGCGATCTTCCCAGTGCGACGATCGCGGCACTGGCCGCCGCGTGGTGAGGAGAGGCTGTTGAAGGACATCGACCGCTTGTTTCGCGAATACCACCAACCGCTCGTGCGCTATTTGACACGGCGGCTCGGTGATCGCGATTGGGCGGAAGAGGTTGCCCAGGAAACGTTTCTCCGCGCGGTGAAGCAGGAGACGATCGTGAGCGAGCGTTCGTGGTTGTTCGCCGTCGCGACGAACCTCGTGCGCGACGAAGCCAGAAAGGACATTCGTCGAAAGCAGCGGCTCGAGCTGCTTCGCCAGGAGAAGCGCGCGGAGGAGCTCGAGCACACACAGCCGCTCACGCTGGAGAGAGCGGAGGACGCCGCAGTGGTGCGCAAGGCCCTTGATCAGTTGGGAGAACGCGACCGCGAGGCGCTGTTGATGCGAGAAGAAGGATTGGACTATACCGAAATTGCTTCCGCGCTCGAGCTGTCGATCGGTTCGGTAGGCACGACGCTGTCTCGCGCTCGCCGTCGCCTCGTTGAAGCATACGAATCGCTTCAGGGCGTTGGTGGGACAGGAGGAGGGGGGACACATGCGGCATCTTGACGAAGGAACGATTCACGCGTGGCTCGACGGCGCGCTCGACGCTGCCGAGAGTGCGCGCGTCGAACGACATGTCGCCGAGTGCGATGAGTGTTCGGAAGCGGTGGCGGAAGCGCGAGGTATGATTGCGGGCGCATCGCGCATCGTTGCGGCGCTCGACGTCGTTCAGGGCAACGTGATTCCGAAGTCGTCGAAAGCCACCGCACCCGGCGGCGCTTGGCGGTCGTTGCGACTCACGCCGGCGCGCGCGGCGATTGCGGCGACGCTGTTGCTGGCCGTCGGTACGATGTTGACCGTGTCGCACAAGCCGAACCGGCAATCGATGCCGAATGCAATCGCGGGCTTTGTCGACACATCGTCGAGGGCGGCGGCCGCGCCCGCTGTCGCAATGGCTCCGGCGATCGCAAGTCCGGCAACTGCACCGGCGGTCGACAAGCGCGCAGAGTCAACGGTGCCGTCGGCGCCTGCAACCGGTTTCGGTGCGCGGGAACAGAAAGCTGCAGCCACGAGCTCGACTTCTGCGCGGGCAAACGACAATGCCGCGCGTGGCGCGATCAATCGGCCGACGGAGTTGGCGTCGAGCACCATGCCCGCGGCTCCGCAAGCCGCCGCGTCAAGAAGAGACAGCACGCGACCGACGTCCGTCATGGCCCTTTCAGAGATCGTCACGACTTTGGCCGGTCAACCGCACCCCGACTCGGCGAGAATTGATTCGATGGCCAAGGTCGCGGCGAAATCAGCCGGCATTGGAGCGGCCAGCGCTTCGGCGAGCGTTAGAGAGCTGACATTGTCGGCCGCGCGGCGCGGCCCTCCGGCCCTGGCCGACGCGGCGCTCCGCTCGAGCGAGGCTCCGGAGTGTTACCGACTGAATTCGGATTCTGGTGTCGCATCGTTCCTGCCCCGCGAGTTCATGCTTCAGCAAACCCCCGGATTGCCGCCGCAGAACGTCGTTCGCGCGGTGACCGCGGAAGGCCGAATCGACAGCGCGATTGCCGGCGTTCGATGGGAGCGAATCACGCCGACGGCGACCCGGCTCTACATGACCCGCTCTGGCGCCGACCTGCCGTCGACCCTCACACTGCATTTTGCGGACGGACGCGTGGCTGGAGCGTTATCCACAGCGGCGGGACCTCGCAACATCGACGTCAGCCGAGCGGTTTGTCGTCCATAGTGCGGCACGGTATGTGTAACTTCTGCACATCATGGAGCGGTCTACTCGGCGCACAAGGATCGCGGTAAAAGCCCCTCCAGCGCGAGCCGCGCTGGTCCGTCTCGGCGCGCTCGCGCTGATTCTCGTCGTTGTGGCATTCCTCGGGTACCAGTTCGATTGGTTTGATCCGCGGCACACGCTCCAGCACGTTGCGACTTTGCGCGCGACGCACGGTATCGGCGTCTTTAGCGCAGGGTTCGTCCTTGCATTCGGAATCGCGGCTGCGCTCGGCGTTCCGGGACTTCCGCTGACGGTGATCGCCGGGGTGCTCTTCGGGACGGTCGTGGGAAGCGCGCTCAGCTGGGTTGGAGGAATGCTCGGCGCCGTCGGCGGGTACTGGATTGCATGCACGATCGGACGCGATGTGGTCACTCGGTGGCTGAAGCGATTCGAGCGGGTCGACAATGCGATCGCGGATTCGCGCGACTTCACCGGAATGCTGCGCCTGCGTCTGATTCCGATCCTTCCGCTCGGCGTCACGAATTTCGTGGGTGGATTGGCGCGCGCGCCATTCGCCTCCTACCTCGGCGCGACCGCGATCGGCATCATTCCGTCGACGGTGATCTATGCGTACTTCGCCGACAGCTTTCTGGAAGGTGTGGGGAAGGGTAGCTCGACGGCGCGAATCAGCCTCATCGTCGCCAGCGTGCTTATGATTCTTCTCTCGTTTGTACCGAGGTTATTCAAGGCCAACCCAGCAAAGCGCCCACGCAATACCAAGCGGCAGCGTGATTCCAAGCCACCGAGCTCGTGCACTTCCACCGCAATGGACAGCCCGTGACCGACAGCGATCCGCTCTGGTACAAAGACGCAATCATCTATCAACTGCACGTCAAAAGTTTTCGAGACTCCAACGCGGACGGCTTCGGCGACTTCCGCGGTCTGATTGAGAAGCTCGACTATATCCAACAACTCGGTGCGAACACGGTCTGGCTGCTTCCGTTCTATCCGTCGCCGCTCAAGGACGACGGCTACGACATCGCCGGCTACGAGGAAATTCATTCGTCGTACGGATCGATCGACGACTTCAAGGCCTTCATGGAAGCCGCGCATTCCCGCGGCATTCGGGTTCTCACAGAGCTCGTCATCAATCACACGTCGGATCAGCATCCGTGGTTTCAGCGCGCGCGTCTGGCTCCGAAAGACTCGCCATATAGAAACTGGTATGTGTGGAGCGACGATCCGAACAAATACTCCGGTGCGGGCATCATCTTCACCGACACGGAAAAGTCGAACTGGGCGTGGGACCCGGACGCGAAGCAGTTCTACTGGCATCGCTTCTTCAGTCATCAGCCCGATCTGAATTTCGACAACCCCGAAGTGCTCCAGGCCGTGCTGGACGTAATGCGGTTCTGGTTGCGTACCGGCGTTGACGGACTTCGGCTCGACGCCGTTCCATATCTCGTCGAGCGCGAGGGCACCGACTGCCAAGGCCTTCCCGAGACGCACGCAATTTTGCGCACCCTTCGCAAAACGCTCGACGAAGAATTCCCGGGGCGCGTCTTCATCGCCGAAGCGAATCAGTGGCCGAGCGAAGTGCGGCAGTATTTCGGGAATTCTGATGAGTGTCAGATGGCGTTTCACTTTCCCGTGATGCCACGGATGTACATGGCGCTTCGCAAGGAGGATCGCACACCGATCGTCGACATCATGCGACAGACGCCGGAGATTCCGCCCGACTGCCAGTGGGCCGTCTTTCTGCGAAACCACGACGAGCTCACGCTCGAGATGGTGACGAGCGAAGAGCGCGACTACATGTACCGTGAATACGCGCGCGATCCGCGCATGCGGGTGAACGTGGGCATTCGTCGGCGTCTTTCGCCGCTCATGGAGGGCGGTCGTCGACAGATCGAGCTGATGAATGCCTTGCTGATGTCAATGCCGGGAACGCCCATCATCTATTATGGCGATGAGCTCGGGATGGGCGACAATATCTATCTGGGCGACAGGAACGGCGTGCGTACGCCCATGCAGTGGAGCGCGGACCGCAATGCCGGCTTTTCCGAGGCCGACACCGCTGCTCTCTACGCTCCGCTCATCGTGGACGCGCCGTACGGCTATCACACGGTAAACGTCGCCGCGCAGGAGCGTCTGCCGACGTCGTTGCTCCGCTGGATGCGCCGGTTGATCAGCGTTCGCCAGGAGTACAAAGCGTTCGGACGCGGGACGTGGGAACCGCTCGACGCTGCCAATCGCAAAGTCCTCGTCTTTCTTCGCCGTTACAACGACGAGCTCATTCTCTGCGTCAACAACCTCTCTCGCTTCGCGCAGTACGTCGAGCTGGACCTGCACGAGTTGAACGGTCTCGTTCCCTTGGAGCTTTGGAGCAAGTACACTTTCCCCCCGGTGGGTGAGCTTCCGTATTTGCTCACCATGGGTCCACACAATTTCTTCTGGTTCAGAATGCTTCGCGGCGATCAGGCGAAAGAATTTCGGCACACCACATAGTGACTGGCTCCGCGGAGAACACCTCGGACGCAATTGATGCATGGACGTACGCGCTCGACCTGAGCCGGCCGTATTTCACGGCGCCCGCGGCGCGCGAGCCTCCGATCGAATTCGCTGTCGAAGCAAAGCGCATCGGTATGGTCGTCCGCCAACATCACGAGACTGTGCCGGGCGACGAAAACCCCGACGAAGGTGGCCACGAGGCCGCACTGCCGGACGACCTCGATGCCTGGGTCGAACACGCGCGCGCCGCGGTCGATTCGGGGCTCACGCTGCTCGAGCGACAGCTCTCGACGGCGAGTTTTCCCCAAACGCGCGTCGCTGAGGCGCAGGCGTTGGTCCGGCGACGCGCGGCATACCTCGGCCGGATTGACGAGCTGGCCGACTCACTCGGCGACGATCTCGGCGTACGGATCCACGCTCGGCGCAACCTCGCACTGAGCGACGTGTCGAGATCGAGCACGGGAACGTTTGCGATCGTGGCAGAGTCGGAGAACAAGGCTCCCGGCGATGAGCTCGCATCGCCCCTGCGCGACGTGGCGTCGATGCTTCGAAGCTTCAGTTACGCCTCCGCAACACTGACCGCGTCGGTCGAAAAGACATCGGACATGCCGACGCGCGAGCTTCGGGCGGCCCGCTGGGAACGCGACGTGCGCGCCAATTTTCTCGAGGGATATCTCGCGTCTCCCGACGACGATGCGCCGGGAATTTTGCCGGAGGAGCCCGAGTCGGTCTCCGCTTTGATTGCCCTCTTCGAGACGGACCGAGCGTTTTTCGATCTTTCCAACGAGTTGACCAACCGTCCGTCGTGGGCGTGGATTCCCATGCGGGGGATTGCGAAACTCCTCACGCGGTGAGCGATTTGTCGCATGCCGATTACGGAACCTGCTGAAAAGGCGCGTCTGACCGAAGACGGTCGTCTAAAGAAGAACTGGAAGCGCTGGGGACCGTATCTCGCCGACCGGCAATGGGGCACCGTTCGGGAGGACTATTCGCCGCGGGGCGAATCGTGGAAATACTTCCCGCACGATCATGCACGGAGCCGCGCCTACCGCTGGGGCGAAGACGGCCTGCTGGGCTTCACAGATCGCGAATGCCGTCTCTGCTTCGGATTGGCGCTGTGGAACGAGCGCGATCCAATTCTCAAGGAACGTCTGTTTGGACTGACGGGTCCTGAAGGCAACCACGGCGAGGACGTCAAGGAATGCTATTACTACCTCGACAACACGCCGACGCACTCGTACATGCGAGCGCTGTATAAATATCCTCAAGGGGCATTTCCCTACGACGACCTCGTGCGCGAGAATCGTCGCCGAGGGTTGAACGACCCAGAGTACGAGTTGACCGACACGGGCATCTTCGACGACAATCGCTACTTCGACGTCGTCGCCGAGTATGCGAAGGGCGGACCCGACGACATCTTGGTGCGCATCATCGTGACCAATCGTGGACCGAATGCGGCGCGGTTGCATCTCCTGCCGACGATCTGGTTTCGCAACACATGGAGTTGGGGTCGCACCGGCGACGACTATCCTCCCCGTCCGACGATCTCTCGCGGCGGGAAGGGCACGCTTGTCGTCGAGCACTCGACCCTCGGAACGTTTCAGTTCCACGCCGGTCCCGGCTCACTCGGCGAGACGCCGGAATTCCTGTTCACAGAAAACGAAACGAACGCCGAGCGTTTGTTCGGCGGTTTGAACTCGTCGCCGTTCGTGAAAGATGCGTTTCACGATTACATCGTTCAGGGTCGGACGACGGCGATCAACCCGGCGCACGTGGGCAGCAAGGCGGCTGCGCACTACGCGTTCGAAATCGCCTCGGGCGACGAAGCGTCGATCGTTTTGCGCCTTTCGAAGGAAGACGCTCCGTCGAGCGCACCGCTTGGGACGGCGTTCAGTGAGATTTTCGAGCTTCGTCGCCGCGAAGCGAACGAATTTTACGACGAGCAGATTCCTCCCGACGCGACGGACGATGAACGCGCCGTCATGCGGCAAGCGTACGCGGGATTGTTGTGGACAAAACAGTTCTTCAACTACGTCGTCCGCGATTGGCTCGCCGGCGATCCCGATCAGATCGCCCCGGCGACGGAGCGAAAATTCGGTCGCAACAGTGAGTGGTCGCACGTCCATTGCCGCGACGTGATTTCCATGCCGGACAAATGGGAGTATCCGTGGTTCGCCGCATGGGACCTCGCCTTCCACATGATTGCGTTCGCGCGGCTCGACGCGAAGTTCGCGAAGGATCAGCTGCTGTTGTTTCTCCGCGAGTGGTACATGCATCCGAACGGACAGTTGCCGGCGTACGAATTTGCGCTCGGCGACGTGAATCCTCCGGTGCACGCGTGGGCGTGCTGGCGAGTGTACAAAATGTCCGGCACCCGCGAGAATCGCGACCGCGTGTTTCTGGCGCGCGCGTTTCAAAAACTACTCATCAACTTCACATGGTGGGTGAATCGCAAGGACGCCGAGGGGCGCAATCTCTTCAGCGGCGGCTTCCTTGGCCTCGATAACATCGGCGTGTTCGATCGGTCGCGCCCCTTGCCGACCGGCGGTAAGCTCGAGCAGGCAGACGGCACCGCGTGGATGGCGTTCTATTGCGCGACGATGCTGTCGATGGCGCTCGAGCTCGCGCGCGAAGATCCGGCGTACGAGGACCTCGCGTCGAAATTCCTCGAGCATTTCGTCGCGATCGCCGATGCGATGAATGCCTTTGGTGGCGACGGACTGTGGGATGACGACGACGGTTTCTACTACGACCGCTTGCATGTCGGAGACGCCGCGATGCCGTTGCGAGTGCGCTCGCTCGTCGGCGTCATTCCGCTATTCGCGTGCGAATTGCTGGAGGACGATCTGATCGAGACGCTCCCGGGCTTTCAGAAACGCCTGCACTGGTTCCTCAACAACCGGAAAGACCTTCTTCGCTACAACTCGGCGACCGAGGTCCGCGGGTTCGAGGGACATACGCATCGGCTGCTCGCCATTCCGTCGCGCGAACGACTACAACGTGTGTTGCGGTACGTGCTCGACGAGGACGAATTCCTGTCGACGTACGGCGTTCGGTCGGTCTCACGCGTGCATCGCGATCATCCATATGTGTTTCATCATGGGGTCGACGAGTATCACGTCGACTACGTGCCGGGCGAAGGGAACACGCATCTCTTTGGCGGAAATTCGAACTGGCGCGGACCGATTTGGTTTCCGCTCAACTACCTCCTCATCGAAGCACTCGAACGGTACGACCACTTCTTCGACGGCGATCTCAAGGTGGAGTGTCCGGTCGGCTCGGGACACTATCTGACGCTCGAGCAGGTTGCTCGCGATCTCGACAAACGATTGGCCTCGCTCTTCCTGCGCGACGCGAACGGGCGGCGGCCGTGTCATGGCAACGATCGCCGATACGCCACCGACGATGCGTGGAAGGAGCTCGTGCTCTTTCATGAATATTTCGACGCAGAAACCGGGCGTGGCATCGGCGCGAGCCATCAGACCGGCTGGACCGCGCTCGCCGCGCTCTGCGTCGAACGAATCGCGAAAGCCCGCGGCGGAACAGCTGCCTATGCCTATCGCCCCTCTGGACCGATGCCCGTCGTCAGACCCGCGTGGTGATTGAAGCGATCACAGCGAACGGGTCATGACGAGATCGGTTTGGAGATCGCTGCCGAGCTCGAATGGAATGCTGCCGGCCATTGTGAAGCCCATCCGCTCGTAGAACGCAATCGCGCGCGGATTGTGTTCCCAGACGCCGAGCCAGATCCCGTCGCATCCCCAGTACTTGGCTTGTTCGACGGCAGCATCGACCAGTGCAGCGCCGGCTCCGCCTCCTTGTCGAGATGCGTCGACGTAGATCGCCTCGAGCTCGACAGGCGCGCTGAACCTGACACACGGGGCACCAGAACCGCGGCGGACTCTCGCGTATCCGAACGCCT
Organism: Gemmatimonadaceae bacterium; assembly: GCA_039924785.1. Classification (GTDB taxonomy): domain Bacteria; phylum Gemmatimonadota; class Gemmatimonadetes; order Gemmatimonadales; family Gemmatimonadaceae; genus JAQBQB01. The sequence continues at coordinate 32,291 of JBDTAE010000262.1, forward strand.
CCGAAGCATTCCTGATCGTCTCGTCTCGATCGTGTCCCGTCGGTTCGACAAGCCAGGTCCGGAGATTCGGGTCGATCAATTCCTCGGCTTGTAGCGTCTCCGAAAACGTCCGCAAAAGGTGCGCGCGCATGTCATCTGCGGTGTTCGCGTGCGCGTACGCCTGCGCGAACGTGCGAGCGCCAAGCGCCGCGAGCATCGCAGCGTCAACTATCGTCGCGGCGCGAATCACAAACCCGCCCACAGTATCGTCTCGGTTCCTCATCCGATGCGTTTGCCCCGGGATTGACCCTCATGTAATGTGAGGATGTAGCCTTGTTGCATGATCACCTATCGAGCGCCGAGGAGCCCCGTCGTTGTGAATTGCCGCGGGATGAAGGTGGCGAGTTGGCCAAGCGCACCGGCGTTTCTGTAAATCAACCAGCAGACGCGCCTCGTGTCGACAACATGTTTACTCCGAACGAGTTGCGGGACATCCAGGAGCGTGGCAAGAAATTGGGCGCCGAACACATCCGCGGCGTCGAGGCAGAATGGCGCGATTCGCCGCCGAGCCGAAGCTCATGGAACGGAGTGGGCTGGACCCGGAGTCTTCGCGCACGCCAACAAGGCAATTCGCGCCTTGTAGACGTCCGTCGGTAGATTGAATGGTCGTGCTGTCTCCCGCTCGATCATTTGAGAACTCTTAATGCGCGTTTGGCCCGGCCAACCATATCCACTCGGCGCCACTTGGGACGGCCATGGCGTGAACTTCGCCATCTTTTCCGAGAACGCGACGAGCGTGTTTCTCAGCCTGTTTGCGCGCGCCGGCGACGCGAATGAGACCGAAACCATCGCGCTTCGAGAGCGAACCGATCACATCTGGCACTGCTATTTGCCCGATGTTCAGCCGGGCCAGCTCTATGGCTATCGCGTCGCCGGACCGTACGATCCCCCGGCTGGAAATCGGTTCAATCCCGCCAAGCTCCTGATTGATCCGTACGCCCGCGCCATCAGCAACTCGATTACATGGAATTCCGCGCTGCTCGGCTATCGAGAGGGCGCGGAGTCGGACACATCGCCAGATCCGGTCGACAGCGCGGGCTTCATGCCCAAATGCGTGGTCGTCGACCCCACCTTCGACTGGGGAAACGATCGGTCGCCGCGAATTCCGTGGAATCGCACGGTGATCTATGAAGCGCACGTGAAGGGCATGACGAAGCTGCATCCCGACGTGCCGGAGAAATTACGTGGCACGTACCTCGGCTTGTGCAGCGATCCGATGATCGAACATCTGCTTGCGCTCGGCGTGACGGCTGTGGAGTTGCTCCCGGTGCACCAGCATGTGATCGACATGCGCCTCGCGAAGATGGGTCTCAGCAACTACTGGGGGTACAACACCATCGGCTTCTTCGCGCCGGACGTTCGCTTTGCGTCGAATGGACCCGGCAGCCAGGTCGAGGAATTCAAAACGATGGTGAAGACGCTTCACGCCGCCGGCCTCGAAGTGATTCTCGACGTCGTGTATAACCACACCGGCGAAGGACATCATCTCGGTCCTACGCTGTCGCTGCGCGGAATCGACAATCGCACTTACTATCGACTCAAGGACGACGACAAACGCGTCTACGTCGACTACACGGGAACGGGCAACAGCCTCAACGTTCAGCATCCGCGCGCAGTGCAGTTGATCATGGATTCGCTTCGGTATTGGGCGTCCGAGATGCACGTCGACGGCTTTCGCTTCGATCTCGCCCCCGTGCTCGGCCGCGACGCGAATGGGCTGAGCCAGCGCGCGGCCTTCTTCGACAACGTTCATCAGGATCCGACGCTCGCAAACGTCAAGCTCATCGCGGAGCCGTGGGACGTTGGTCCGAATGGCTATCAAGCGGGGAATTTCCCGATGCGCTGGGCGGAATGGAACGCCGAGTATCGCGACAGCATTCGGCATTATTGGCGGGGCGATGAAGGACGCGTCGCCGATTTGGCGACGAGGCTCGCCGGTTCGAGTGACTTGTACGCCGGCAGCGGGCGCGGGCCGTGCGCCAGCATCAACTTCATCACGGCGCACGACGGCTTCACTCTCCGCGACGTCGTGAGCTACGAGCGGAAGCACAACGAAGCGAACGGCGAAGAGAACCGCGACGGACACGACGACAACGTGAGTCGCAATTGGGGCGTCGAGGGCGACACCGATGACCTGGAGATCCTCGGCATGCGTTTTCGCGTCGTGCGCGACATGCTTGCGACGTTAGCGTTCTCGCAAGGCGTGCCAATGATCTCGCATGGCGACGAGATCGGGCGCACGCAGCGCGGCAACAACAACGCCTACGCGCAGGATAACGAGCTGACGTGGATCGACTGGAATCTGAGTCAGCGGCAACGACGCTTGCTCGCGTTCACGCGCGTCTGTTTCAAGATTCGTCATAGCCATCCGTCGCTGCGCCGGCGCCGGTTCTTCCGCGGCGAGCCCACGGTGGAGGGTGGCGCGAAGGACGTCACATGGATTCGCGTCGACGGCCGGGAGATGACCGGGCAAGATTGGGCGTCCGTGGACACGCACGCGATCGGCATGCTCGTTGCCGGCGACGCGACGGACGAAACCGACGACAACGGCCGCCCGATGACGAGCGACACGCTGTTGCTCCTGTTCAACAGCAGCGCGAGCGACGTGGCTTTTGCGATGCCGGCGGTTGCCGGGCCGGGCGGATGGTTCCAAGTTGTGGACACCGCCAGTCGCGAGTTGCGCGAGCCGACATCCGGCGTTATCGAATTGGCGCCCTTTGCGCTGGCGCTCATGCGCTTTGGCGCGCCGCGCATGTTCGTGCGGTTTCCGCGAACGAGTCTTCAATGAACTTTGAACGCAGCGTCGAAAGACTGCTCGCCGGAGACCATTCCGACCCGCACGTCATTCTTGGGCCGCATCCGTCCAAGCTCGATACACAACTGGGTGTCGTCATCCGCGCGCTCGTGCCGGACGTAGAGACCGTCGAGTGCGTGTTGGCCGACGGCAGCACGGCGGAGTTCGGACGCGAGGCCAGTGGAGCCTCGTCGCTCTACGCGGTATTTATTCCCGGCGAGACCGTCTCGCTCGAGTACAGCCTCAGACTGACGTATCCCGACGGGACCGTCGTCGAGCGCGACGATCCGTATCGCTTCGCACCGACGCTTGGCGACATCGATCTCCATCTGTTCAACGAAGGCACGCACCGGCGGCTGTGGGAAGTGCTGGGCGCGCACGTGCGCGAAATCGATGGTGTAACGGGCGTGAGCGCGGCGGTGTGGGCGCCAAACGCTCGTCGCGTGAGTCTCGTCGGGGATTTCTGCGGTTGGGATGGACGGATGTTTCCCATGCGCAAGCTCGGCGGATCCGGCGTGTGGGAGATCTTCATACCGGAGATGGCGCCCGGCGCGCTCTACAAGTTCGAGATCGTCACGCGCGAGAGCGCCATCCGCCTCAAGACCGATCCGTTCGCGCTGAAGATCGAACAGTATCCGGGCACCGCGGCAATCGTTCAATTAGAGAATTCGTACACGTGGCGCGACGACGACTGGATGGTGCGACGCGCCGGCGTCGATCACGTTCGGTCGCCGATGGCCATCTACGAGGTGCACCTCGGGTCGTGGGCACGCGTGCCCGAGGAAGGGAATCGCTTTCTGTCGTATCGTGAAATTGCGCCCCGGCTTGCCGAATACGTGAAGTGGCTCGGGTTCACGCACATCGAACTGCTCCCGGTGATGGAGCATCCGTTCTACGGATCGTGGGGCTACCAGGTCAGCGGTTACTACGCACCGACGTCGCGCTACGGCACGCCGGACGATTTCCGTTTTTTCGTCGACACGATGCACGAATACGGCATCGGCATCATCGCGGACTGGGTGCCGGCGCATTTTCCGAAAGACGACTATGCGCTGCGTCGCTTCGACGGCACCGCGCTGTTCGAGCACGAAGACCCGCGCTTGGGCGAGCATCCCGACTGGGGCACGCTGATCTTCAATTACGGGCGCAACGAGGTGCGCAACTTTCTCGTCGCGAACGCCGTATTCTGGATCTCTGAATTCCACATCGACGGACTGCGGGTGGACGCGGTCGCGTCGATGCTGTACCTCGACTACAGTCGAAAGCCCGGAGAGTGGCTTCGCAATCGTTATGGCGGCCGCGAGAATCTCGATGCCATCGCGTTTCTCGAACAGTTCAACGAGACGATCCGGCAAGAATGTCCCGGCGCGATCACGATTGCGGAAGAATCCACGTCGTGGCCCGCCGTGACGAAGCCGGTGAGTGAAGGTGGACTGGGGTTCACGTTCAAATGGAACATGGGCTGGATGCACGACACGCTGGCCTACGCCGCGGTCGATCCGCTCTACCGGTCGCACCACCAGAACCAACTCACCTTTGCGATGCTGTACGAGTACAGCGAACATTTCATCATGCCGCTGTCGCACGACGAGGTCGTGCACCTGAAGGGCTCGTTGCTGATGAAGATGCCGGGCGACGAATGGCAAAAGCTCGCGAATCTTCGTCTGTTGTTGGCGTACATGTACACCCGTCCGGGAAAGAAGCTGCTCTTCATGGGCACGGAACTGGCCACGTGGTCTGAATGGAACCATGACGTCGGTCTCGACTGGCGACTCGAGCACGACCCGAGTCGCGCCGCGCTGCAGCGGTATCTTTCGCGGCTTGGGGCGCTCTATCAATCCAAACCGGCGTTCTGGCGCGATGATTCGAGTTGGGAGGGCTTTACGTGGATCGATGTCGCCGACAAAGAGAGCTCTGTCATTTCATACGTTCGGCGCTCGGGCGACGAGCATGCCGTCGTCATCCTGCACTTCACGCCGGTGCCGCGTGAACGCTACCGCATTGGCGTTCCGTTCGACGGGAGCTACGAGTTGGTGCTCACGAGTAACGAACAGAATTGGGGCGGCAGTGGAAGCGGGCCCACCGCATTCGAAACGATTCGAACCGAACCGATTCCCTTTCACGGCTACCCGCAATCCGTCGAGGTCGCGCTGCCGCCGCTCGGCGCGCTCGTGCTGACACCTCTGCAGGTATGACGCCCGGCGGTCATCACGACGCGCGCTTGTCGCCGCTGCACGAACTCGCCGCGCACGCCGGAATCGTCGCCGCGTATCACGACATCGGCGGCGTCGAGCATCTGACAACCGACGACACACGTCGCACGATGCTCGCCGCGCTCGGCATCGATGCGTCGCCGGACAGTGCCGTGAGTGCGGCGCTCGCCCGTCTCCGCGCTGAACGTCGCGCGAGCATGATCCCGAACGTTCGGGTCGTCCGCGCGGGAGCGTCGCCGGGAATGAGCCTCAACGTTCGCGCGCCGGCAGGCGCGGGCGCCGGACGCTGGAAGCTGGAGCTGCAACCCGAAAATGGCGACGTGCACCGTCTAGAGGGACCGTGGCCCAGCGACCACAGCGCCGAGTTCGCGCTGCCGGACAATCTGCCGCTCGGCTACCATATCGTTCGATTCTCCGTGTCTTCATACGGTCGCGAGTGGCGTGATGAGCAAACGCTCATCGTCGTTCCGCCGCGCTGCGTTGTGCCGGAGCAACTGTTGGGCGGGCGACGCGCATTTGGGTTGATCGCCAACTTGTACACCGTGCGAAGCGCCACAAACTGGGGCGTCGGCGATTTCAGCGATCTCGGAGCGCTCGCGAGTTGGGGCGGATCGATCGGCGCGGACTTCGTCGGAGTAAATCCGCTGCACGCGCTGCTGAATCGCGGGCCGGACGTCGGGCCGTACAGCCCGGTCAGCCGTATTTACAGAAATCCAATCTACATCGACGTCGCGAGAGTTCCGGAGCTCCAGCAAAGCCCTGAGATCGGCGAGCTGTTGGCGTCGGGCGAAGTGACGTCGGAAATCGAAGCGCTGCGACGCTACCACGACGTGCACTACGAGCAGGTGATGGGCGTGAAGGGCCTCGCGCTCACCGCGTTGCATGGCGTGTTCGCCCAGCACGTTCGCGCGAGCGGCAGCATGCGCGGACAGCAATACGCCGACTACGTTTGCGAGCACGAACCGTCCCTGTCGCGTTTCGCGCTGTGGATGGCTATCGCCGAACGCCACGGGCGAGATTGGCATGATTGGCCAACCGAGCTGCACGATCCCGCCGGCTCCGCCGTATCACGATTTGCCGGAGAGCACGCCGAACGCGTCGACTACCATCGCTGGCTTCAGTTCGAGGCAGACCGGCAACTCGGCAATGCGTCCGTCAGCGCGCGTGACGCGGGGATGCGTATCGGGTTGTATCAGGACCTCGCGATTGGAACGGCCGCGGCAAGTGCGGACACATGGGCATTCCCGGGACTGTTCGTTCGCGGAATGAGCATCGGCGCGCCGCCCGATCCATATTCAGCGGCCGGTCAGAACTGGCACCTGCCGCCGATTGACCCACGAGCGCTGCGCGCCAACGGGTATGAGTATTTCATCAACTTGGTCCGAAGCGGCTTTCGCCACGGCGGCGCGCTGCGGATCGACCATGCGATGGGACTATTCCGGCTGTTCTGGATCCCTCAAGGCTGCCCCGCGTCGCAAGGCACGTACGTGCGCTATCCGTCGGAAGACCTGCTCGGCATTCTCGCGCTCGAGAGCGTGCGCCACAAGGCGATCGTCGTCGGCGAAGACCTTGGCACCGTGCCGCCCGAAGTGCCGCCGGCGCTCGCGCGGTGGGGCGTTCTGTCATCCAAAGTTTTGTACTTCGAGCGCGAGTGGGACGGGCGCTTCAAGCCCAGTCATGCGTATCCGTCGCTTGCGCTGGCGACGGCGAATACGCACGACGTGCCCACGCTCGCCGGATTTTGGCAGGGTCGCGATATCGAGACACGTGTGAACGTCGGAATTCTCGAGGCGGGCGACGCGGCCCAACACGCGCACCAGGAGCGAGATCGCGAACGCGGTGCGCTGTTACATCTGCTCGCGTCGGAAAGAATTTTGCCACATGAGGCTGCGCCAGCCGCCCCTGCCGATCTTTCGGGTGCGGTGCACGAATTCCTCTGCCGCACTCCAGCGGAGTTGGTCGGGCTGTCGCTCGACGATCTCGCCGGCGAGCTCGACTCCGTGAACGTGCCAGGAGTCGGTCCCGAGCGCCATTCCAGCTGGACGCGGAAAATGCGATTGCCCTTGGAGGAGCTCGCCGCGAGCGACGACGTCCGCAAAACTCTGCGGTG
>JBDTAE010000263.1:0-2894 GCA_039924785.1 Gemmatimonadaceae bacterium
ACGCGATCTGAAACCCGTTGCAGATCGCGAGCACCGGGCCGCCGCGTTTAGCGAACGCAATCACATCCTGCATCACCGGGCTGAATCGCGCGATGGCCCCCGCGCGGAGGTAGTCGCCATAGCTGAAACCTCCAGGAAGCACGATGACGTCGCTGTCCTGGAGGTCGTGATCCTTGTGCCAGAGGAAGACCGCTTCCTCGTGCAACTGCTCAACGACGGCCTGATAGGCGTCATAGTCGCAATTCGACCCGGGAAAGGTGACGATACCAAACTTCATATCGCTACTCCTTGACTGATGCTCGCGATCTCGAAGTCTTCGGTGACGGGATTCGCGAGCAGTCGCTCACACATGTCGCGCGTCATCTGCTCCGCGGCTGCCTTGTCGGCGGCGTCGAGATTGATGACGGCGTGACGTCCGATGCGAACGTCCCTCACGGCGCCAAACCCGAGCGTGTGCAACGCCTCGGCGACGGTCTTGCCCTGGGGATCGAGAATGCCGCGACGCGGCGTGATATGGACGGCAACTCGGAACCGGCTCATTCGGCGGGACCTGTGGGTGAATCGGGAAGGGTTGGACCTAGCGGGTTGGTACCGTGCTGGCGCGAACCACCACGACCGCCGCGTCTGCGTCGCTTTCGGCGCGGCGGAGCACTCTTCGGAACTTCAGGCTCGTCGTCGTCGTTGTCGTCGTCATCTTCATCGTCGTCGTCGTCGTCGTCGCGGGAATTCGACGCGCCCGCGGCCGCAATTGCCGGAACAGCGACGGCGGAGCTCGGAGTACGACCGATCGGCACTCGGCGTTCGTGGCTCGAGTCCCGCCCCGCGGGCTCATCCCAGAACACTTCGCCGGGCGACTGCGATTTGCCGATGAATCCGAGGACCGCCCACTTGATGGCGCCGAACAGCACGTACGCGAGCAGCGCAGGGAAGATGAACTCCTTGCGGCGAACGAGCAGGAGAACGAGAGATCCTCCAACAACGAGGCTGCCGAGGATCTTCTTGAGGGACTTGAATCCAACCGACGGAACCGCGGGGTAGGGCACATCGCTGATCATCAGCGCCGCGAGCATCGCCATGAGACCGCGAAGGATCGTATGCCATGGCAGATCGGCAAGCGTCTTACTGTCGGTGAACAGAATGACCGCTTGGTTGTAGAGCGGCGTCTGGCTGAACCAGTAGTACGTCGCGAGCGTGAGTCCGGCCGCGGGACTCGGCAGCCCGTGAAAATTGGTTTTCTTGCGACCGGCCTGTTCGACGTTGAAGCGCGCGAGACGCATCACCGCGCACGACGTGAAGATGAACACGAGCAGCCACTCCCACGTGCCGCGGTTTGGGAGCTCGAGGTACATGATCAGCGCCGGCGCGAAGCCGAACGAGATTGCGTCGACCAGCGAGTCCAGCTCTTCGCCGAACCGGCTGCCTGTTCCAGTCGCGCGCGCGACGCGGCCGTCCAGCGCATCCGCGACTCCGCCCAGTACGATGAATGCCGGCGCGGCGGCGAAGTCTCCGCGGATGGCGAGGATGATCGCGTAAATGCCGCAGCACAGATTGAAGAGCGTGAATCCGTTTGGGAGGAGAACGACGGCGCGTTTCATTCCGGGACGTCGCTTCTTTTCGCGATGAGCTGGATTCATTGGCCGGTGAGCTCCCCGAGCACGGTCACGCCGGCGACGCTGTTCTCGCCGACCTTGACGCGGAGGGGCGAACCGACCGGTAGAAACACGTCGACGCGGGAGCCGAAGCGAATGAGCCCCAACCTATCGCCCTGCTTCACTTGCTCGCCGTCCTTGCTGTCGGTGATGATGCGGCGCGCGATGAGACCGGCGATCTGTCGCACGAGAATACGCGCGCGACTCGTTTGAATGCCGACCGACGCTTGCTCGTTCTCCATGCTCGAGGCTTCGACGGCGGCATTGAGGAACTTGCCCGCCTTGTGCTCCACGAACTCTACGGTGCCGCTCACGGGATATCGGTTCACGTGGACGTCGAACACATTCATGAAAATCGAAATGCGCACCGCGCGCTGCTTCATGAACAGCGGCTCATTGACTTCGGTGATCATCACGATCTTTCCGTCGGCCGGCGCGATGGCGAGTTTGTCGCTCCGCTCGCCGGTTCGCACCGGATCGCGAAAAAAGTACGCCACCCAGAGCGCGATCAGCGTCAGCAGGAATGCCAGCAGCCAGAGCGGCCAGGATCGCTTCTGCAACGCGAGACCGAACGCTCCCGCGGCGATCAACGCCGCGATGGCAATAAGGGTCAACCCTTCGCGGGCGAAATTCACAACGCGTCTCCAATCACGCTCGCCAACGTCGTGCCCGTGACTCGGCGGAAGGCGTCGAGGTAGCGGGCGCTCGTCGCGTCGACGACCGCGGCCGGAAGCGGCGGCGGAGGCGCGTCGCCGTTCCAACGTCCCGCGCGACGCTCGCCGTCGAGATAGTCGCGCAGCGGTTGTTTGTCGAAGCTCGGCTGCCCCCGCCCAGGCTGATACTGCTCGGCGGGCCAGAAGCGCGAGCTGTCTGGTGTGAGGACTTCATCGATCAACATCGTGCGGCCGTTGCGGTCGCGACCGAATTCGAATTTCGTGTCGGCGATGATGATGCCACGCTCCGCCGCGATGGTGCGTCCGCGTTCGTATACGAGGCGCGCGAGACGCTCGAGGTCCGCCGCCACCGTCGGGCCGAGAGCTTCCACGACCTTGGCGATCGTGATGTTCTCGTCGTGGCCTGACTCGGCTTTGGTCGCAGGACTGAAGATCGGAGGCTCGAAGCGTTCGCTCTCACGCAGATCGGGCGCCAGTTGCTCACCGGCGAGCGTTCCCGCCGCGCTGTATTCCTTCCACGCTGAGCCAGAAAGATAGCCACGTACGACGCACTCGATGGGATAGACGTCGG
>JBDTAE010000264.1:0-3649 GCA_039924785.1 Gemmatimonadaceae bacterium
TGAAAGTCGGCGGATAGCGTCGGGAAACTGGCGGTCCAACGATCAATTATAGAATCCCACGGTCCTGCGCGAGCGATGGAAGTGCAAATCTTCGGCGTGAAAAAAAGCTCGGATACACGAAAGGCGCTTCGGTTCTTCTCCGAGCGGCGCATCAAGACGCATTTCGTCGACCTCGATGAACGAGCGGCTTCCCTTGGGGAGCTGCGCCGTTTTGTGCAGAAGTTCGGAATCGACCGACTGATCGATCGCGATTCAAAGCGTTTTGCCGAACTCGGGCTCGCGCACGCGCGGCTTTCCGACGACCGCTGGATGGAAAAACTGCTCGACGAGCCGCTGCTACTGAAGATGCCGTTGGTTCGAAACGGAAACGCGTTGACGATCGGGGCGGCTGAAGCCGACTGGAAAGGCTGGATCGTCAAGTGACACAACTCGCAGTCGCGGGACTCGGCGTCGACTTTGGCGCGACGACGCTGTTCAAGGACATCGCGTTCACCATCGCGGCCGGCGAGCGATGGGGAATTGTGGGTCGCAACGGAACGGGAAAGACGACGCTGTTCCGACTGCTCACCGGCGAAATGCAGCCGACGTTAGGTCAGGTCGCGCGGCAACCCGGTATTCGGGTGTCGCTGCTCGAGCAGCATCGCGAGTTCGCCGGGGCGACGACCATTTGGGAGGTTGCCGCGGGTCAGTTCGCCGAGTTGCTGGCGCTCGAGCGTTCGCTGATGGAGCAAGCGTCGAAGCTCGAACACGATTCGAGCGAAGCGGCGCTCGATAAATACGGTCGCGACCTCGAGCGTTTCGAACGTGAAGGTGGCTACACGATCGCCCCCCGCGTCGACGCCGTGTTGCACGGTCTCGGCTTCGATCCAGCGTCCGCTCGAACGACACCATTCGCGCAGCTGAGCGGCGGCGAGCGGGGACGTCTTGGCTTGGCGCGGCAGCTCGTGAGCGTGGCCGACATTCTGCTGCTCGACGAACCGACGAACCATCTCGATCTCGAAACGACGCGCTGGCTCGAAGAGTATCTCGCGACGGTGACGGCCAGCGTGTTGCTCATAAGCCACGATCGCGCATTCCTCGCGACGGTGGTCGATCACGTACTGCACTTCGAAGGCGATTCCGCGACCGCGTACGATGGCGACTACGCGGCGTTCGTCGAACAGCGGACGTTGCGTCGCCTCACGCAGCAGCGCCAGTTTACGCAACAAAAGAGGAAGGTGGCCGCGGAGCAGGACTACATCGCGCGCAACCTCGCAGGGCAAAACAGCAAGCAGGCGAAGGGACGCCGCAAACGTCTCGAGAGTTTGCCGCGACTGAGCGCGCCAATCGGCGATGAAGCAACAATGTCGGTTCGCTTCGAAGTCGCGGAACGCGGTGGCGACCGTGTCTTCACCGCTGAACATGCGCGGATCGATGTGCCGGGCCGTGTGTTGATCGAAGACCTGACGGGAACGCTGATGCGCGGTGATCGCCTCGGCCTCATTGGGCCGAACGGATCCGGCAAGTCGACGCTTATTAAAACGCTCATGGGAGAGCACCCGATCGCCGGGGGAGAACTTCGGATCGGTGGCGGAATCACCGTCGAGTACTATCGCCAGGATCTCGCGCAGGTCCCGCTCGACAAAACGCTGTTCGACGTGATCAACGACCTCCGCCCCACGTGGGATCGACGGATGGTTCAGGGACACCTCGGCCGATTTGGATTTTCCGGGGACGAGGTGCAACGTCGCGCGGACACGCTGTCGGGCGGCGAACGTGCGCGCGTCGCGCTCGCGATGCTGATGCTCGGCCGCGCGAATCTTCTCATTCTCGATGAGCCGACGAACCACCTGGACGTCGAGTCGATCGAAGCGCTCGAAGACGCGATCGACCAGTACGAAGGCAGCATTCTTCTGGTGAGCCACGATCGCGAAATGCTGCGCACTCTCACGACGCGCGTCTGGGTTTTGCATGAACGTCGCGTCACCGACTTCGACGCCGGATTCACCGAGTGGGAAAGCGTGTCGGCCGAGCGGCGCCACGCAGCAACGGTGAAAGCCGCGGAGGACGAAGCGCTTCGCAGAGTGGACGAGAAGAAAAAAACGTCGCGACGAGAAGAGTCGAACAAGGATTCCGGTCGCGACGCCAAGACCGCGCTCCGAAACGCGAAGCAGCGCGTCACGGAGCTCGAAGGGCAAATCCAGACACTCGAAGCGCGGATCGAAACCCTGACGCACGAGCTGGAAGATCCAGAGCTCTACACGCGTCACGATGGCGTGGTGCGGGCAAAGACCCTCGGCAAAGATCTCGATCGTCTCAAAACCCAATTGGAGCGGGTTCTGGAACAGTGGGGTACCGCAAGCGAGGAAGTCGACACCCTCAGTGCGGGGCGAACGTAGGGTCCGTCGGCCGTCGTATCCCCAACGGATCTGAATGCTCAGTCTCCTGCTGGTCGCACAACTCGCGGTCGCTGCTCCTGCCGCCGATTCGATCTATGCGACGCCGGCGTTGCGTGCGATGGTTGCGCGCGCAGCGCAGGAAAACGGCGACGTGCCGGCGTTGCTGCAGTCGTACAAGAGCCACATCGAAACAGAGATGTCGCTATTGATCCGCGACACGCTCGGCAGGGAGCAAACGGCGTCGGTCGAGCAGTTCGCGACGGCCGCGGAGTGGAATCGCGGCGGCCGCTACGATCTCCATATCGTTGGCTATCGCGCGCAGACGGTCGGTGTTCCCTACTCGACCCTCTCGATCGTTCGCGCCTGGACCGTTCCATCGCTGTACGGTGAACGGCTCTCCCTGGGCGCGTATTTCACGAATCCTACGAGGCGCGACACGCTTGTCGCCGTGCATCCATTCGCGCAGGATCGCGAGTCGTTCTATCGCTTCAGCGGTGGCGACACGGTTGCGGTGCTCAACGTGGGTACGCGGCGAATTCCGATCGCGCGAATTCGCGTTCGGCCGAACCTGAACGTCGTCGAGCGCGTCGGCGGATTCGATGGAGAAATCGACATCGACGCGACGCGTTTTCAGATCGTTCGCATGCGCGGCCGATTTGTCGTCGCTGGTCCACCACCCGGCAAACGCAGCGCGATCATGCGAGCGCTCGGCGTCGTTGGCGTTGCGTATGCCGAATTCGTGAATGCTGAAGTCGACGGCAAATACTGGTTGCCCGCGTTTCAGCGGACGGAATTTCAGGCGAGCTTTCCGATGTTTGGCCAAACGCGACCAGTATTTCGACTCGTGTCGACGATCGACGACATTCGCGTAAACGAAGGCCTGGCAACGGCGGGCGACTCGTTGTTGCCTCCTCACGTCGTGGTGAGTTGGGCGCCGTCGGACAGTCTCGATGCGTTTCGTGATTGGAACCGCGGCATCGGGTCGCAAACGTCGTCGGTTCACGCTGACGATTTTCAAGATATGGCGCCCGACGTTTGGCGCCCGGATGGTCCGCCCCGGCTCGTTCTCTTTCCCGCGAACCCCGCGCGCCTCCTTCGCTTCAACCGAGTTGAGGGACTGTACACAGGTCTCGCGCCCGGCGTCGATTTCAGAAGTGCAGTTCCCGGCTTGAGCGCGAGCGCTTGGGCCGGTTGGGCGTGGTCCGAAGAAACTGCGCGTGGCGGCGCCGCCGTTTCCTATCGTCGAGCACAGGACACGTACGGCGCGCGGG
>JBDTAE010000265.1:0-5522 GCA_039924785.1 Gemmatimonadaceae bacterium
CTCGGCGGCGCGCACCGTGTGCATCGGATGCGTGCGCATGACGGTATTCAAGATCTTGAATACCGTGTCCCACGCGCCTCCACCCATTTCGTATTGCTCGGCCTGGCGAATGAACTCTTCGACGCGAAGCTCGTCGCCGAACGCCGGACCGCCCGCCAGCTTCATCTCCGTGCTCATCACGATGTTCAGATCCTGCACCGTGAGCAGACCCGCGCGGTCGGACGAGAACTCGCTCTTGCGATACCACTCGAGCAGGGCGAGGTGGAAAGGAAGAATCGCCGCCGCCGCGATGAATGGCAGATTGCTCAAGCCGAAATTCAGCAAGATCACCGCGATGGTGCTGTAGGTGACGTGGCCGCTCATGATGTGGCCAAGCTCGTGGCCAAGCACGCTCCGAAGCTCGTCCTCCGTCAGCACCTCGATCAAGCCGGAATGCACGATGACGAAGGGTGCGTCGAATCCCACGGCCATCGCGTTGGCAATCGGCGTTTGCGTGACGTACAACTCGGGACGCGTGGGCCAGTCGAGCGTCTCGAGCACTTCCGTCCACATCGCGTTGAGCTTCGGACGCTGTCCCGATGTCACCTTCACCGCGTCGCCGAGGAAAAGCTGGCGAATACCGCGCTCGCCGAAGAAGCTGGCAATCTTTTTTACGAGATCGTCAAAGCCCGGAATGGCTCTCAGCGTGTTGAGCGCGGCGCGATCGGCCGGATGTTCCCAGGCGCGCGACGAGATCTGAACCAGCGGGACACGAGTTGGCATGGACGGGGCGGGATCGGGGAGAGGAAAGCGACCGAGTCGAAAACCCTACGCAACCCCGCTCCCGATTGTGTCGCGGGCGCCGGAGGTTTTCCGTTCGCCGGCCACGCCGCCCGGCATGTCCTCGAAGGCGTGCTCGAGGTCTGCCAGCAGGTCACCGACGTCCTCGACGCCACACGAAAGGCGCACCAAGCCGTCGGTCAGCCCCATCGCCTTGCGACGCTCGGGCGGGACCGATGCGTGGGTCATGCCCGCAGGCTGCGAAATCAGCGACTCCACACCGCCCAACGACTCCGCCAGCGCGAAAACGCGAACCCGGCCGAGCATGTGGGCGGCGCGCTCCCAGGTGCCAAGCTCGATGCTGATCATGCCGCCAAAGCCCGACATTTGCCGCTGCGCCAGCTCATGCTGCGGGTGCGACGGCAGTCCGATGTAAAACACGTTCTCGTGCCCTAGCTGCTCAGCCAGCCACGCGGCGATCTGACGGCCGTTGATGTCATGCTGGCGCATGCGGAGGTGCAGCGTCTTGAGGCCGCGCAGCGCGAGCCACGAATCAAACGGACCCTGCACTGCGCCGGCGGCGTTATGAATAAACTGTAATCGCTCCGCCAGTGTGTCGTCCCTTACGATTGCACAGCCGCCGATCATGTCGCTGTGACCGTTCAGGTACTTCGTGGTGGAGTGGAAAACGATGTCGGCGCCGAGCTCGAGCGGGCGCTGGAAGTACGGCGAAGCGAACGTGTTGTCGACAATCAGCAACGCGCCGCCGCGATGGGCGATTTCCGCCGTCGCCGCGATGTCCGTAAGGCGCATCAGCGGATTGCTCGGCGTCTCCAGAATGACCGCGCGAGTGTTCGGCGTCATCGCATCGGACACGCGCTGGGGGTCGCGCGTGTCGACGTACGAGAACGTCAGCCCCATGTGCTGCAAGATCTTGTCGAACAGCCGGAATGTGCCGCCGTAGACGTTTTCCGCGCAGATGATGTGATCACCGGCACGGAACAGTTTCATGATCGAGTCTAGACATCCCATGCCGCTCGCGAACGCAAATCCATGACGTCCGTTTTCGAGCGCCGCCACGTTTCGTTCGAGCGCTTCGCGGGTCGGATTCTTGCCGCGAGCGTACTCGTAGCCTTTGTTCTGCCCGAGGCCGTCCTGGACATACGTGGAGGTCAAATAGACCGGCGTCATGATGGCGCCGGCCAGTGGTTCCGGCCGTTGTCCGGCGTGAATCGCTTTGGTGCCGAAACCCGCTGTCAGATCCTCATCAAAGGCGCGCGTCATGACGATACTCTTTTTCTGTAGGGTGTGCTCAAGATAACTGTATGCCATGCATGACGTAACCGAATCGACCGAGATGAGCGTCCCACTTCCCCAGCCACGCTGTCTGATCGTTGACGATGAACCGCGCCTGCGACAGGTGATGGTTCACCTCATGCGCACCGACGGGTTCGATTGCGTCGAAGCGTCCAACGGCATCGAGGCGCTCGTTCAACTCGAGGCCAAGCCGGTGACGCTCGTCCTGAGCGACCTCCGCATGCCGAAGATGGACGGATTCGAGCTCCTCCAGGAGATTCGGAAGCGCTTTCCCGACGTCGCCGTCGTGATGATCACCGCCGTGGCGGACGTTGAGATCGCGGTGAACTGTCTCGCGATCGGCGCGTCCGACTATGTCGTCAAACCGTACCAGCTCCAGGACGTCCGGGCGCGCGTGGCGCAAGCCCTCGAGAAACGCGCGCTCATTCTCGAGAATCGCGCGTACAAGGAAGGTCTCGAAGCGCGCGTCGCCGAACAGGCTCGCCGCTTGGAGGCACTGTTCCTCGCCAGCGTGCAATCGCTCGCCGAGGCGCTCGAACTCAAGGATCCGTATACGAGCGGCCATTCGATTCGCGTCAGCCGCTACTCCTGTATCATCGCGCGAAAGCTCGGCATCGACGCCGAGCTGCTTCGTCAAATCGAGCTCGGCGGACGGGTGCACGACATCGGCAAGATCGGCGTGCGTGAGTCAGTGTTGAACAAACCAGACCGCCTCACGCCGGAAGAGTACGAGCACATCATGACACACCCCGTGCTCGGCTGGCGCATTCTCGCCCCACTCCTCGGTGAAACGCCGAACGCGCTCAACATCGTTCGCTCGCACCACGAGCGGTTCGACGGACGCGGCGTGCCCGATGGTCTCTGCGGTCAAGAGATTCCCCTCGAAGCGCGGATCTGCGCCGCGGCAGACGCGCTCGACGCCATGACGAGCGACCGGCCCTATCGCGCGACAGAGATGTCACTCGAGACCGCGGTACAGGAGATTCGCCGCTGCTCCGGAACGCAATTCGACCCCATCATCGTCGAGGCGCTCGTCGCGGCCGCGGAGAGCGGCGAGCTCACCCTGGAAGGCCAAAGGGCGAGCGTCCCCGTTGCCGCGCACGTGTAGCTTTCGCCTAACTTTTTTGGGGAGCGCATGTCGAACGACGGCTTGATGGTCGGAGTTTCGGGTATTCGTGGGCGCGTCGGTGAAGGCCTCACGCCCGAGGTTGTCGCCAAGTTCGCTGCCGGCTTCGGCGCGTGGGCGCAACAGCAGGGAAAATCGAAGCAGATCGTCGTCGGGCGAGACAGCCGTGTCTCGGGTCCGCTGTTTCATCGCGTGGTCTTGTCGGCCCTGCAGTCCGTCGGTTGCGACGTCATCGACATCGGTCTGACGACCACACCGACCTGCCAGCTCGCCGTCGAATACCATCATGCGGCCGGCGGCCTCATGATCTCCGCCAGCCACAATCCGATCGAGTGGAACGCGCTCAAGCTCATCGGTCCCACCGGACTTTTTTTAGAGAATTCTGAAGGTATTGCCATGCGGGCCCTGGTCGACACCGGAATTCCGCGCGCGACCTGGGACAAGCTTGGCACCATCGAGCAGGACGACGGTGCCATTGCGCGACACATCGAACGTGTCCTTGCGATACCGTACCTCGACGTCGAGGGCATCCGTGCGCAGAAATTCCACGTCGCGCTCGACTGCGTTCGCGGCGCAGGCGCGGCCATCATGCCGGCGCTACTCGAGAGGCTTGGCTGCACGATCTCGTCGATCAACATGGAGACCGACGGGCGTTTTCCGCGTCCGCCGGAGCCTGTCCCCGAGAATCTCGGGGAGTTGGAACGACTCGTGCTTCAGTCCGGCGCATCGATCGGGTTTGCGGTCGATCCCGATGTGGACCGACTGGCACTGGTGTCGAACGAAGGCAAAGCGATCGGCGAAGACTTCACGCTCGCCCTCGCGGCTCGATTGGTGCTGCGTCATACGAAGGGCGCGCTGGTCACGAACCTCTCCACCAGCCGCATCATGGAAGACATTGCAGCGGCCGCTGGTGTAGAAGTGATTCGCGCGCCAGTGGGCGAGGTGAATGTCGCGGTGCGAATGCGCGACGAACGCGCGCCGATCGGCGGAGAAGGAAATGGCGGCGTGATTCTCTCAGAGGTGCATCTCGGACGGGATGCGCCGGTCGGAGCGGCGTTGCTGCTGCAGTTGTTGCTCGAAGAAAAGAAATCGTTGTCGCAAATCGTGTCGGAGCTTCCCAAATACGTCATCGTGAAGGACAAGCTGGACCGTCCGGACGCGGATCTTGGCGTGGTCTATGACGCACTGCGTTCGGAATTTTCGGACGCGCACGCCGATACGCAGGATGGACTTCGGTTGTCTTGGCCGGATCGCTGGGTGCACATCCGGCCCTCGGGCACCGAGCCGATCGTGAGAGTCATTGCGGAAGCGCCGTCGAAGGCTGCGGCGTTGGAATTGGTGTCTCGTTCGCGCGTGCCGCTCGACAAGTTGAGCAAGTAGCTACCGGCAGCGCGTACCACTTACCTCGGACCTCGAACGCTATGTGCGGAATCGTCGGATATATCGGATCGAAAGGCGCGACCAGCCTTTTGCTTGAAGGGTTGAAGCGCTTGGAGTATCGCGGCTACGATTCGGCCGGAATCGCGATGACGAACGGCAATGGTCTCGAAACTCGGAAGGCCAAGGGCAAGATCTCGCAGCTCGAAAGCCTCGTATCCTTGCATCCCATTCATGGATCCGTCGGCATTGCGCACACGCGCTGGGCGACGCACGGCCAACCGAACGAGTGCAACGCGCACCCGCATACCGACTGCACGAAGACGATCGCCGTGGTTCACAATGGCATCATCGAGAACTACGGTGCGCTGCGAACGATGCTCAAGCAGCAGGGCCACACCTTCGTTTCCGAGACCGACACCGAAGTGCTCGCGCACCTCATCGAGGCCGCGTTCGACGGCAAGCTCGAAGACGCAGTGATCGACGCGCTCAATCTCGTCGAAGGCACCTATGGCATCGCGGTCATCAGCGAAAACGATCCGAACAAGATCGTCTGCGCGCGCAAAGGCAGCCCGCTCCTCATCGGACTTGGCGACGGCGAGTACTTCGTCGCCAGCGACGTCGCGGCGATTCTCCAGCATACGCGCCAAGTCGTCTATCTCGACGACGGCGAAATGGGCGTGATCACGCCGGACGGCTACGAGGTCCTCGACCTCAACGCGCGCCGCATCTCCAAGGGCGTGAGCCGCATCGATTGGTCGCTCGACGAAATCGAGAAGGGCGGCTACGACCATTTCATGTTGAAGGAAATCTGCGAACAGCCGCAAACGATTCAGAACACCATGCTCGGCCGACTCGTCGTCGAAGAAGGATTCTCTAAACTCGGCGGCCTGAATCTGAGCAAACAGGAATTGCTCGCGATCGATCACGTCGCGATCAGCGC
>JBDTAE010000266.1:0-5815 GCA_039924785.1 Gemmatimonadaceae bacterium
CGCCGGTAACGCCGTGGTGCCGGGAGCTTACGAGGTAAAGCTTGTGGTCAACGGTCAGAGCTACGTCAAGCCGGTCGAGGTTCTCGAAGACAAGTGGTTCAAGGCTCGCTAGCTTATCGCGGAACGGCTAAACGGCTGGCGTCGATCGCTCCGATCGGCGCCAGTCGTGTATTAGAGATTGCATAAGCACGCGGTCGCTTTCACTTTCCGATGGCCAATCAGCGCAAGAACGACGAACCCGACACCAAGACGCGGCAAAACGTTGCCGGTCGTTTCGGTTTCATACTCGGATGCGTCGCCGCGTTTGCGGCGACGGCGGTCAACCTCTGGCGACTTCCACGTCCGTGGGAGACGACCTCGATCTTGCTCGCCGTGCTCATGGCGGCCCTCAACGTGCCCCTCGGGATTGCGTTCGGATTACTCGGTGAGCGTCTGTCGCGCCCGTCGAAAAAGGGCTGATCTCCCGCCGCGACGCCCGAAAGACGAGACTCAAGCAGGTCACGCCGCCCTCGACTTTCGCATACTCTGAAACGGTCACCGGAAGGACTACGGCGGCCGCCGACTCGAGCAACGCCAACGTTTCCGGAAAAGCATCCGACGCAATGATCTTATCGTCGATCGCGAGCACGTCGCCAGACCACTGCTCGGACTCGGGAACCTGAACAAGCCGCGCGCGCGGAAGCGGCGAGGTATCGATCCAATTCGCGTTGACGAGAAAGCGGCCGTCGGGTAGCGCGCTGCACGCGGTCTTCAAATGAAGGCAGCCGTGCACCGGAACCGCCGTCACGCTGTAGCCGTATTGCTTCACGATCTCACGCAGCGAGTCGATCCCCGCGGCATTGGTGCGCGGCGATGCGCCGACGTAGAGGTCGCGGCCGGCGCGCACGATGTCGCCGCCGTCGATCGTTGCCGGAAGCACGACCCGCTCGATAGCCCGGTATTCACGCAACGTCGGCTCAATGCCGATCGGCTCGCCACGCCGCGATTCCGCACCGGGCGACATCATCACCGCGACCTCGTCGAGGATGAGCGACGTGTCCTCGACGAACACGCAATCTGGCATCGATCGATAGACATCGAGCACGACGACGGTCGCGCCACAAGACCGCAGCGCGTCGCGATACGCTTCGTGCTGTCGAAGGGCAACCACGTTGTCGACGACGTCATCGTCGGCGTACGTTCGCTCGCCGTGTTGCATGTTCGGCGAGGGGAGATGCGTGATCGCGATCAAGCCCGCAGCCGATGATACCGTCATGCCGAGTTACCGTTGCGTGAGCTGGGAACCGAACAACATCTTCTCGCCGTCGGTGCCGATGAAGAGGTTGTCCGGGAACTTGCGATACTTGAGCATATCGTCATAGATGCCGGCATTCTCGTACGTGTTGAGCCCCATGCCGGCAAGGTATTGCAGCCGCAAGTTCGAATCGCGGTTGATCTGCGCGTCGACGAGCCACGGCGCAAGATCGCGCGCCTGCCCCGCGTACGTTCCCAGCAACGACAGCGCGCTAGAGAACCCAACCTCGTTGAGCGACTGCATCACGCGCGCATTTTCCGGACGCATGAGCCGCGCTTGCATTGAATCGATGTTGATCGTCTGCGCCGTCGCGTGTCCCGCGAGCACCACGTCGTAGCCTTTGCCCTGAATGTCATTGCTCCAAATCGTGCCATCGGGGAAGACGCTGAAGAATGTCGCCACTTCGCTCTTCACGACATCCGGAAAACTCTCGTACAGCGGAACCCACTGCGTGACCACACCGCCCGGATTGAGGTGCTGCTTCACGAGCTCGAAATACTCCTTCGTGTACAGCGTCGCGGCGCCCTTCACCCACGGATGAATCGGGTCGGAGGTGATGACGTCGAACTTTTCCTTCGTCGTAAGAATGAAATGCCGCGCGTCGTCATACACGATCTCCACCCGCGGGTCCTTCGCCACGTTGTAATTCTGCGCGGTGAAGTACGTCGCCACGACCTGCGGAATGAGCGGTTCGATCTCGCAGATCACGATGCGCTTGATGTTCGGATACAGCACGAACGAGCCGGCCGTCACACCGGCACCGAATCCGACCACCAGCACCGACTTGGGCTCGCTGTCGAACAAGGCCGACATGTGCCCGAGCATTCTCTGAAGACGCATGTCCTGCGGCAGGCTCGATGCCTCGACCTTGCCCGCGACGTGAAAGTTCCTCGCGCCGCCCTCTTCTTCGGAAACGGCGATCGACGAATTCATGCCCTCGCCGACATAGAGATACTTCGGTTGCGTCGTGTACGTCGGAAGGAAACGCCCATACGCCACGAGTCCAGGCGGAATATCAGGCACGTTCGCCGCAAGCACCAACGCGACGATCACTGAGGCCGCGATCGCCAAAAGCCCCAGGCCGCCGAGTGTCGGCGACTGCCGCGCTTTCTGCTTCGAGGGTGCAGCGTCAGGCGCTCGTCGAATCATTCCCGCGAACGCGACGATCGCCGCGATGATCGCCACGCCAATGAGCAAACGCTCACCGGCGCGCGTTCCCCATGTAGGAATCACGATGACGCTGAACAACACGGCGCCGACGATCGCCCCAACCGTATTCGCGGCGTACACGCGCCCAACCAGCTTGCCTGCATCCTGACCCGGCCCAACGACTGCCGCAATCGCCAACGGGAAGCTTGCGCCCCACAAGAACGCGGCGGGGAACACCGCGACCAACGATCGCAACATGTCCACCTGGAACGTGATCCAAGGACTCGGCGACAACGACGGATTGATGGGCCAATAGGGAAGAGAATCTGCCATCATGTACGCCGACCACGCGATGGCCGCGGTCAGCAGAAGCTGGCTCCATCCCAACGCCGCGCGGGGCTTTGCGGTACGCGACAGAAACGATCCCGCGCTGCTTCCGAATCCGAGGCCGATCAGGAATACCGCGAGAATGATCGAGAACGTATAGACCGACGCGCCAAGCATGAGCGACAGCAATCGCGTCCAAATGACCTCCGCGCCGAGCGCCGAAAGTCCGGACAGACCAATCGTCACATACACAGCGTTCGTTCCGGGAATCGCCGGCACCTCGGCTCCGTCATCACCGAGTGCGCGCACATTCGGGCGGTGCGGTGCGCGCTTCGAGAGCGCAAACCCCGCGGCCGCGACCGCGAAGTTGATCATGACCGCGACGAACGTCGCCGTCGCCATGTCGAACACGCGAAGCAAGTAGAAGCCCGCGAGCAGACAGCCGAATACCGCCCCAGCGATGTTGCTGCCGTAAAAGAAGCCAAGCCACGACACGCCGGTTGGCGTCGTCTCCACCCAACGCGCAATCGCCGGCAGCGTCGCGCCCATGAGCAGCGTCGGCGGCAGCAGACACACCGCGCACACTACGCCGCGTAACAGAATTCCCGCCAAGCCGTGCAACGATGTTCCCGTATATGCTCCGCCAACGAGCGGCACTGCGACGAGCACGATCAACCCGAGAACGCCAATGCCGGCCTCGAGCAACGCATAGACACGCAGTGGATGTTGGCCTGTCGACACAAACCGCGGCAGAAGCAGACTGCCAAGGCACATCCCACCCATGAATGTGCCAAGGAGTACGCCGAGCGATATCGCCGACGATCCAATGACGAGTTGGATCAACTGGAACCAAACGATCTCATAGATCAGCGCTGCGCATCCGCTCCCGACGAAAAGCAGGAGCAGCAGCGGAAGAAATCGCTGCGCTGCCGGAAGGGGCAGGGGGATTACGTGCGGCTGTGTTTGGCGGGCAATCAATTTGGCCATGACGCGTACGGCAAGAAGTCAGGTGGGAAAGGAACCTGAATGCAGTACGTCCAAGCCGTCCGGAGGGTTGGCCCTACGGAATGAGTTTTCCGGAGACCGATCCGCTGAGCAGATTGACAAAAAGTCTCATGCTGCCCGGAACTCCCGCTGGGATCTGGTCATAGAACGTGAGCGTCGTGTAGACGAGCGTTCCCTTTCCAATATGCGCCACTAGAATCGTATTCCGATTCTCCGGCTGCTCGGCATCATGCGTCTCGATGACGGTACTGTAGCGCGCATCCGCCGTGGTCGGGACGAACTGCGCGCGGCTTCCGACCCACATCGTCCAGTCGGTGTCGCGGATGGCGTTGGGCCACGCCAATACTCTCGCCTTCGCCGCCACCACGGTGACGCGCGAATCGGGTTGCGTAACGCGCTCGGGGCCAGTGCGTGGAAACGAGACCGGATAGGGAAGCGCATTTCCTTGAGCCGCCGTCAGTCCGCCCTGTTGTACGACCAGCGTACCACCCGCGCGAACGAAGTCCATGAGCCGCGAATTCTGCGCGGCCAACTCCGGGTGCAGGTCATACGCATCGCGTCCGAGCACGACCGTCGACACCTGCGACAGGTTCGCGCTCAAGAGATCCTCCGCGCCGATGGCGAAGCTTGGAATGCCGAGTTGCTTGAGCGCCGCGGGAATGTCGTCGAGCACGCCTTTGACGTAGATCGCCGACAACTGTTGGGGAATCTCGATGTCGACCGCTTGAAGATAAATGCCAGAACTGTGAAACACGCGCACCGGCGTGAGATACGGATATTGCACCTGCTGAAATCCAGCCGCGTACGGCTGTCGCGGAGGAGAGCCCGGCGTTTCGGGCAAGTTCAATGGAATGCCGATGGCGCCGAATTCAAACCGTCCGGTCTTGAGCGCGCCGCGCAGTTGCAGCGAAATGCTGCGTTGCTCATGGGCTGCGAGCGTCACCGTCGTCGGCGCCGAGTCCAATCGAATTCCCGGCGGCGACAAGATTCGCAGCCTGAATGTCTGCGGTGCATCGGAGAACGACTTCATCACCAGGCGCAGTGGACGTTTGATCGGCTTGTTCGCCGGAATCCATTCGAGGCTGCGCTCGAACTCGAGCGTGACTGCCGGTGCGCCGCCTGGCGTACGATCCTGAACGCCAACACTCGCGTCGGCATATCGATAGACCAGCGGGCCAAGGCTCGTGCTGACGGTAACATCGTCGATGACCACTGACACGTTCACGTCGGTTTGGCGTCGCAATCCTTCCGGCACTGCCGCGCCGGGAACCGCCGTCGCGCGCGAGAGCATAACCGGACGCGACAAGCCATCGACAGACGATGCGACAGTCGGAAACAGCGCCGATCCCTTCTCGCGTCCCGATCCGATCCACCAAGGTTGTTGATTGACGAGACCAGTCACACGCCGATACGCGCGCACGAGGCTGTCCGGCAGGACCACCAGCGTTCTCGGCGAAACAATCGGCCCCGACGGCACGATCACGCCGGCGAGCGTCACCGGAGTTTTGCCAAAGTTGTACATCGTCACCGTTGCGAGCGCGGTGTCGCCGTCGGCAACGAGCTCGCGATCGATCGTCGCTTCGAATGAAATCCCCGCCGCGAGGAGCGTCGCATCCGCCGCGCGTTTGCGTACGAGATCGATGGACGCGTCGAGATCGAGCCACCACGATTCGCAGCGCACACCGATCACGGCCGGCGGCATCGCGTCGAGCGCCGGATGGAAGCACCACGGTACCGACGCCCGCGCGCTGCTTGCCAACGCTGCTACCCTGGCGAGATAGTGGACCGATTGTTCCGGGTTCGACAGAACGAGCGACGAGCGCGCCGAATCCGCATACGCCGCAATCAGTGGAATTGCCGCGGCGACATTCTTCGGCGCGCGTGCGGCAAGCCGCACAAAGCTCGTATCGACTCCGTCGAAGAGAGAATGCTCATTCTCCGGCGGAACACTGTCGTTTACTCGCGACGCTACTCGCTCGAGACGAATGGTACCGGCGCGGCCGAGCAGTCCGCCCGTGAACCCCTCTGATCTTCGTTGCG
>JBDTAE010000267.1:0-11865 GCA_039924785.1 Gemmatimonadaceae bacterium
CGATCCGACGTCGGCCGCAAGAGCGCCATCATGTCCATCCGGTTTGGCTCGGGAGCGCATCGAACCCGTGTTGCGGTCGCGATCGTCACGGGCCTCGTTCGAACGGAAAGAACAGCTCATTCCCGTCGGGATCGACGATTTGAATCACGTCGTATCCCCATCGCCCAATCTTGCTTGGCACCGATCGCTGTTCGATCTCGCGCCGAAGTTCCGCGACGCCATCAGGCGTCAGCTCGACGAACAGGCGACTCTTGTCACGCCGGTCGTCGTCCTGGCACAGGATGATCTCGCACCCCGCGCGATTGACCTGGCAGACGGTTCCCTGGCCATCGCCCTCATGCCACGCTTTCTCGAACCCGAGCATCCCGACATAGAAGTCGAGCGACCGCCGCACGTCTGCCACGAAGAGTACTGGCCGAGCATACCATTTGCCCGCAGCGCGTGCTTCGACGGATTCTGTCGTCATCATTGCTCCGATTTTCAAAGCTCCGCCGTCTATACAACGTGGCGCGACCTCGCGGCATTTGCTGTAAGCGGCTACGTTCACAAATCCTAGTGCGAACGCAGGGTGCGCGCCGCCGACCGAGCCGTAGGTTCCAAGGAAGAGCAACCGCGCGTCCCCAGACTTCCCCGCTATGGCCAAGCGCGTTACCAGAACTATCGCAGGCGCCTTGCTGGCAACAGCAGTGGTGCTCGTGGGTTCAACGGCGGGCGCGCAACGCCGCGGCGGAGGTGGTGGATTCGGCGGCGTGTTTGGCTGCACCGACCCGCCGATCGAGAACGCCGCGTACGACGGCCGGTTCACCTTCGTGCGTGTGAAGTACAACGGCGGTCCCGGCGGATGCTACTACCGCGGCGAACCGTCGTGGGCACACGGCTATGGCTACGCCGCGAATGGAACCGCCGAGTCGAACCTGCTGAAGATTTCGACCCAGGTGAGCTCGCTGAAACCGCATCTCGAGACGACGAACGTCATCGCGATTGACGACCCGGCGCTGTTCAAGTATCCCGTCGCGTACATGGTCGAGGCGGGGTACCTCACGCTCACCGACAAGGAAGCGGCAACCCTTCGCAGCTATCTCAAGAAGGGCGGCTTCCTCATCATCGACGACTCGCGCGACGATTTTCAGCGCGGCAAGAACGGCTGGGCGAACCTCGAAGCGATGTTCAAGCTCGTCTTCCCCGAGCTCAAGCCGATCGACATGGACCCGAGCCATCCCATCTTCCATTCGTTTTTTGATATTCCATCATTCTCAATCGTGCGGCAGTTCTACGACCGCGGGCCGCCGATCTTTCGCGGCATCTTCGTCGACAACGATCCGAAGAAGCGCTTGATGGTGATGATCAACTTCAACACCGACATCTCGAACTACTGGGAGTTCTCCGCGCAGGGCTTTCGTCCGATCGACGAATCGAACGAAGCGTACAAGCTCGGCGTCAACTACTTGATCTACGCTCTGACGCACTAGCTGAATACGCCGCGATCAAAGTGGCGTATTCACGCGCTCGACTTGGCGGACCGGAAGTTTCGGCGGCCCCAACCGCGGTTATACCGGCAGCATCAGCGTAAACGCACTGCCCTTGCCGAGCTGGCTCTCGGCGCAAAGATCACCGCCCATGCCACGAGCGAGATCGCGACTGATCGCGAGGCCCAACCCCGCTCCCTCGTGCGTGCGCGTGAGCGCCGCATCGACCTGCACAAACGGCTCGAACACGCGCGCCAGCTGATCCGCAGCGATCCCGCACGCGGTGTCGGAGACGATCACACGGGCGCGCATTGCATCGATATCGTACGCCAGCTCGATGCGACCGCCCGCGTCCGTGAACTTCACGGCGTTCGTCAGCAGGTTGAGAATGATCTGCTCCACCTTTTCGCGGTCGGCGCGCACCGCGGCGCCGGCTGAACCACCTCTGTTCACGAGCACGAGCTGTTTCATTCGAACCTGTGGCGAGATCAGCGACTCGCACGTCGCGAGCACCTCGGCGAGATGCACGTCGTTGTTCTCGTACGTGACCGCTCCTGCGTCCACCTTCGCGAAGTTTAATACGCCGTTGATCAGGCCCAGCAGGTGGCGTTGACTGCGTTGAATCCTTTCGAGCGACGTGCGTTGATCCGCGGTCACCGGTCCGTGGATACCGAGCTCCAGCAATGCAGTGTATCCGCCGATCGCGTTGAGCGGCGTGCGAAGCTCGTGGCTCATCACGGTGAGAAAATCCATCTTGGCGCGGTTGGCAGACTCCGCCTCGATCGCGCGTTCACGCAGGAGACTCGTCGACTTCAGCTCCTCTGCCTGCATCTCCATCTTGGCCGCGGTTTCCTCGAGACGCTCATTCGCTTGTTCGAGCTCGCGTCGCGCGAGAACGTGGTCCGTCACGTCGGAACCGTGCGCCACGACGCCGGCTCTCGTGCCATCTGCTTCGACGAACGGCTGAAACACCATGTCGAGATATCGCGTTTCGACTGGCGCTCCCGGCGTTCGCTGAAGCTCGACCGGCGTTTCGCGCCCAATCCACGGATTTCCAAAGTCGCGAACTTCGTCGAGGAGCTCTTTGAACCCTTGACCATGCAGCTCGGGAAGCGCGTCGAGCAGCGCGCGGCCGACGACGTCGCGATGCCCGATCAACTGCGTGTACGCTTACTTGAGTAAAGCAGATGTTGACGAGAACTTCTTCGAGTGGATCATTCGCCCCCGCGTTTTGAAGCGCGAACGGATACTCGTGCAGCGCGATGGCCTCGCCAGAAAAAACGCGCTGGTAGAATGGCTCGATGACTTCACGCAACTCCGCCCAACACTCGACCGTCCGCATGCCAAGGTCCGCCGAATGCTTGGCACCGAGAAAGCGGATATACGCGTCGTTGTAGAGTTGAACGAGGTCGGGGCCGCCTCTCACCACGGCGGGAAATCCTGTCGCGAAGACGGTGCCGACCGTGGCGCGCAATGCCGGCGACCATGACGTGGATGGACCCAGCGGCGTGCCGGCTCAGTCGAACGCGCGGCACCGCGCGCGCATTTCACCCGGGCCGTCGAACAGCGAGTCCGCCGTCAATTTGATTTGCCTCGTGTCGGCTATCGATGAGTGATTCGAGATGCTGCGACCGCGGCGCCAAACCCGTTGTCGATGTTCACGACCGTGACGCCCGCCGCACAACTGTTGAGCATGGTCAGGAGCGGTGCAATGCCTCCGAACGACGCTCCGTACCCGACGCTCGTCGGCACCGCAATCACCGGCGCCCGCACCAATCCTCCGACGACACTCGGCAGCGCTCCATCCATTCCGGCGATGACGATGACCACACCCGCCGCCTTCAATTCGTCATGACGCGCGAGCACGCGATGAATCCCCGCCACGCCAACGTCGGTGATCCGTGCAATTTCATTGCCGAGCGCCGCGAGGGTGACCGCCGCTTCCTCGGCGACTGGCAGGTCGCTCGTGCCGGCGGTGACGATCGCCACGATACCGTTCCCGCGCTCGGGCGGTTCGCGTCCGGGAAGATGCGCCGTACGCCCAACGGCGTTCAGCTCAACTCCAGGGAGCTCCGCGCGAAGACGTTCGGCCGCGGCGGCGTCGATTCGCGTCACGAGCACCGCATCGCCTCGCGCGCTGATGCGTTTCGCGATCTCGCAAATCTGCTCAGCCGTCTTTCCAGCGCCGTATATGACTTCTGGAAAGCCCTGCCGTTTGCCGCGGTCGTGATCGATGGTTGCGAACGACAGTTCGTCGTTCGGGGAGCTATCGCTCATGCGCAGCTCGCTTCCCGGTCACGCGTGCGCCGTCTCGAGCGACTCGGCGTCCGGAGAGTTGTCAGCGTCGATCGACGACGACGCGCCCGCGCGAACGTACTCGTCGCGACGCGCGAGATAATCCGCGAAGATCCCTTCGACCTCGCCGAGCGTCATCACGGCATGCAGCTTCTTGCGAAGCTCTGCCGAACCGGGCAACCCCTTCACATACCAGCCGAGGTGTTTTCGGAATTCGATGGCGGCGCCTTTGCGGTCCGGCTCGTAGTCGTTGGCCATGTTCGCGTGCTCGAGCGCGACGGCGAAGCGCTGCTCGATCGTCGGATCGGGGCGCATTGGTTTGCCGTCGAGCAGGTCACGCGTCTGGTCAAAGATCCACGGCTGCCCGAAGGATCCGCGCGCGATCATCACGCCGTCGCAGTTCGTTTCCTGTCGCATCCGAAGCGCGTCGTGCGGCGTCTTGATGTCGCCGTTGCCAAGGACGGGAATGTCGAGCGCCTGAACGACCGCGGCGATCTCGTCCCAATGCGCATGGCCGCTGTACATCTGCGTGCGTGTGCGCGGATGGAGCGCCAGTGCACGCACACCCGCGTCCTGGCACCGAAGCGCAATCGTGACGGGATCCCGCATCTCCTCGTTCCATCCGCTGCGAATCTTGCACGTGACCGGCAGCGACGTTCCGCTGATGACGGCGCGAATCACT
The DNA here is from genome assembly GCA_039924785.1 of Gemmatimonadaceae bacterium. GTDB lineage: Bacteria > Gemmatimonadota > Gemmatimonadetes > Gemmatimonadales > Gemmatimonadaceae > JAQBQB01. Next base: position 4,444 of record JBDTAE010000267.1, read on the forward strand.
TCCCGCACGAGGCCGAGATCCTTCAAGCAACCCGATCCCCCATTTCTCTTCACGACCTTCTTCACCGGACACCCGAAATTGATGTCGATGAACTCAGGCGCAAAGACGTCGGACACGAGTGCCGCCGCTTCTCGCATGGCGACGGGATCGGCGCCGAAGATCTGGACGCCGATGGGGCGCTCGTCAGCCCCAAAGCGGAGCTTGCTCAGCGTCGCTTCGTTTTCGCGGCGAATGCCCTCGGCGGACAGGAATTCGGTGACGACGACGTCCGCCCCAAAGCGGCTGCAGAGGCGCCGGAACGGCGACTCCGAGACACCGGCCATGGGCGCCAGGTACAGCGGCACCGCGGCGTCGATTGGGAACGGAAACTGTTTCATCCCTTGAAGTTAAGAGTGTGCGAAAGTCGAAGCAACGCTTCGGTCCTATTCGAGGCAAACCGCCTTCCATAGAGCGCCGCGGGGCGGGTTCGTACATATTTGACACTCGTATTCCGGCTCCGTAACTTCGCCGGTTCAAACGACATCACGCCCCAATCGGAAGAAACGACAGCATGGAACTGCGCGAGTTTTTCAGCGAAGACGCGATCAAGCTGGATCTGGAAGGAACGGCCAAGGACGACATCCTGCGCGAGCTCATCGGCTTGCTGCGGTTGGACGAGAAATCGGACGGCATGTTGTTCAAGATGCTGAAACGCCGCGAGAACCTCGGCTCGACGGGCATTGGCCGCGGCATCGCGATTCCGCACTGCCGGTCGTTGGTGGTGAACAAGCTGCGCGTCGCGTTCGGGCGAAAGAAAGAAGGCGTCGACTTCAAGGCGATCGACGAGAAGCCGGTGCATTTCTTCTTTCTGATCGTCGCACCGCCGTTAGAGGTCTCTAATCAGTATCTCCCGGTGCTCGGCAAGATTGCGCAGTTCAGCAAGGAGCCCGATGTGCCGTCGCGGCTGCTCGAACTGACCGAACCGAAGCAGTTTCTGGCGTTGCTCGAGGAGAAGGGCGTCTAGGTTTGGCGGATTTGCGGCGGCCGGCGCTTCGGTGAGCGGGCATTTCGCGTTGAACGGCTGCCCGCAAATGAGGCAGGGCGATTCTTGGGACCATCCCACCCAAGGAATTCGCCGAGTGCGGAGCCGCCGAGCTCGCGCAGCGGCTCCGCCGAAGCGTTTAGCGTTGTTTGATCAGGGTCGCCGCGGGGCGTGATTGCTGCCATCGGGGTATCTGCCCCCGTTCGTGACCATTGGGAAAATGACGTAGCGCGATCCTTGCCACCGCAGACCGCGCATGCCAACTCGATCGTTTCGAGAATACATGGCCATTGTATTCTTCAGTCGAGAGGTTTCTGCAGCGAGCCGCAAGGGCTCTCGAGCGCCGCCCCTCTCCGTCCACCACCGGCCATTTCCTTTTCAGGACGGTCCGCAATGTCCGTTGAAGAACCAACGTTCGAAACCGTCCTGCAAGAGCAGACGTTTGAAGTCCGTGACTATCCTTCGCTTTGCGTCGCCGAGGTCACCCTCACCGGCAATCAGAAGGAAGCTGCTCGCAAGGGCTTTCGCCTCCTTGCCGGGTACATCTTCGGTGGCAACAAGCGCCGGCAGAGCATCGCAATGACGGCGCCGGTGGCGCAGTTGCCGACCGGAGCAAAGATCGCGATGACGGCGCCGGTGACCCAAACGGAACGTGACGGCGAGTGGGTCGTTCGCTTCACGATGCCCCGCGAACACGCGCTCGAGAATCTTCCCGACCCGAACGATCCCCAAGTCAGGCTGCGCGTGCTGCCGTCAGCCCGGTTTGCCGTGCTTAGGTTCTCGGGCTACGCCACTCCCGAAAACGTCGCCACGCGAACGGCGGAATTGACTGCGATCGCCGGCGCGCATCACCTTCGCGCCGCCGGGCCGGTCTCGCTCGCGCAGTACAACCCGCCGTGGACGCCCTGGTTCATGCGGCGGAACGAAGTCATGCTGCCGGTCGAGCGTTGACGTCGGCGGCGGCGGCGTCAGTTCATTCCCACTCGATCGTTGCCGGCGGCTTCGAGCTCACGTCGTAGACGACTCGATTCACGCCGCGCACCTCGTTGATGATCCGATTCGAGATTTTGCCGAGCACGTCGTACGGAAACGGAAACCAATCCGCCGTCATTCCATCGGTGCTCGTTACAGCGCGAAGCGCCAACACATTCTCGTACGTGCGATAGTCTCCCATCACGCCCACGCTACGCACCGGGAGGAGCACGGCGAACGCCTGCCAGATCTCGTCGTACAGTCCCGCCGCGCGAATCTCTTCGAGATAGATCGCATCCGCCTTCCGCAGCACGTCGCACGCGGCTTCGCTCACGGCGCCGAGCACGCGAATGCCGAGACCGGGGCCGGGGAACGGATGGCGACCGACCATCTCCTCAGGCAGCCCCAACTCGCGGCCGACGTTTCGCACTTCATCTTTAAACAACTCTCGGAGCGGCTCGATGAGCGTGAACTTCATGTTCTCTTTCAATCCACCGACGTTGTGATGCGTCTTGATTGTCACCGATGGACCGCCGCGCGGCGAGTACGACTCGATCACGTCGGGATAGAGGGTGCCCTGCACGAGGAAGTCGGCGTCTTTCCCTGCCCCTTCCGTCGCTTCTTCGAACACGTCGATGAACGTGTTGCCGATGATCTTGCGCTTTTTCTCCGGCTCTTCGACACCGGCCAACGCATCGAGAAAGCGCGTCGACGCATCGATCGTCACCAACTCAATGCCCATATTCGCCTTGAACGTGCGCTCGACCTGCTCGCGTTCGTGCAACCGCAGCAACCCCGTGTCGACGAAGATGCACGTGAGCTGGTCGCCGATCGCTTTGTGCACCAACGCCGCCGCCACCGACGAGTCGACGCCGCCCGACAGTCCGCAGATCACACGCTTGGTGCCAACCATCGCCCGAACTTTCTCGATTTCGCTCGCGACAAACGCGCCTGGCGTCCAACTGGGCTGCGCGTGACACACGCCGAACAGGAAGTTCGCAATCACCTCTCCGCCGCGCTGCGTGTGCGCGACTTCGGGATGGAACTGCACGCAGTGAATCGGCTTCGTCTTGTGGCGCATCGAGGCGATCGGCACGCTGCGGCTCGACGCAGTGACGACGTACCCCGGCGGAGGAACATCGACATGATCGCCATGGCTCATCCACACCGTCATCGCTTCGCCGACCTTCAGCCCGTCGAACAATCCCGCCGATTCGTCGACGGTGAGCTCCGCGCGGCCATACTCATGCCGGCCCGCATTGACCACCTCACCCTTTGACAGGTGCGCGACGAGCTGCATCCCATAGCAGATCGCCAGCACCGGCGCCACGTCGAAGAGTGCCGGATCGACGGTCGGCGCACCGTCCTCGTAGACCGAATTGGGACCGCCGCTCAGAATGATGCCTGTCGGTTTCCAGGCCTTGACCCACGCGAGGTCCCGCGTGGGAGGGTGGATCTCGGAATAAACGCGCGCCTCTCGAACCCTCCGCGCGATCAACTGCGTAAACTGCGATCCAAAATCGATGATGAGTATTCGCGAATCTTCAGCCGGTGTGCTCAATGGTTCTCCGGAAGCGTCTTTTCAATATTTCCACTCGGCGCCCGACAACGTGAGAAACTCGACCTGACTCGTCTCCAAATCGAGAATCGCCGCCGACGGCGTTCCATAAATCCAGCCGCACGCTTCGCCCGGGTTCACGATCAGCGAATCACCGCGCGTCTTCATTTCCTGCTGATGCGTCTGCCCGTGAATCACGATGTCGTGGCCCAGCACGGAGCGCTGGTGGACGTCGCCAATATCGTGCACGAGCAGGATCCGCTTTCCGCCGATCTCGAAGCTATGCGGCGACTCGAACAACTCGGCGCTGAACGCCGACTGCGCGCGCGACACGAGACCTTGCTGGTCGCCATCGTTCTTGCCGAACACGCCGGCGAGCGCGATGTGGTTCTCCTCGAACACCTTGAGCGCGAACGGCGAGCAATAGTCCCCCGCATGCAGAATCATACTCGCGCCACCCGCTTGTATCTGCTTCACCAGCTCGGCGATCGCCGGCATGCGGTCATGAGTATCCGCTAATAGTCCAACGCGCATCAACCGTGCCCTCCCTCCCCGTGTTTCCATTCGGGGTGCTCGACGTCGAGCCGTAGCAGGTCATCGTACTGTTCCCGTACCGTGATCACGGCGAATCGGGTGCCGTCCACCAACACTTCCGCGGGACGCAGCCGGCTGTTGTAGTTCGACGCCATCGCATAGCCATACGCGCCGGCATCGCAAACCAGGAGGTAATCGCCCGGCTGAACGTCGTCCAACTCGCGGTCGAGCGCAAGGAAATCGCCGCTCTCGCACACCGGCCCCACGACGTCGACCTTCTTCGTCTCTTCGCGCCCGCGAACCGCCATGATGCGATGGTACGCGCCGTAGTGCGATGGCCGAAGCAGGTCGTTCATGCCGGCGTCGACGACGACGTAGTCCTTTCCCCCGCTGTGCTTCCGATACAACACCTTCGTGACGAGCGCGCCCGCGTTGCCGATGACGAAACGCCCGGGCTCCATGATGAGCTGCAATCCCGTCGCGGACACGATCGGCAACACCGTCTCCGCGAAGCGATTCAGATCCGGCGGCAGCTCGGTATCGTACCGAACGCCAAGTCCGCCGCCGAGGTCGAGGTATTTGAGTGTGTTGATCCCACGCGACGCGAGCTCGTTAAAGATCGCCGCGAGACGATCCGTGCCCTCGCGATATGGATCGATGCGCGACAGCTGCGACCCGAGATGCATGTCGAGCCCGACGAGCTCGACGTGCGTGAGGCCGGCCGCAATTTGCCCGACGTGCACCACATCGTCGTACGGAATACCGAACTTGTGGCCCTTGCCGCCGGTCTTGATGTACTCATGCGGTGAATCGAGCGTGACTTCCGGATTCACCCGTAGCGATACCGGCGCGACGATCTCGCGTTCCGCCGCGAGGCGATCGATCAACCGAACTTCTGCTTCGCTCTCCGCGTTGATGAGGAGCACGCCGGCGTCAAGCGCTTCAGCAAGCTCGCGCTCCGTCTTGCCGACGCCGCCGAAGATGATGTCCTTGCCCGCAAACCCCGCCGCGAGCGCGCGATGCAACTCACCGCCCGACACGACGTCGACGCCGGCGCCCATCTCCCGCATGATGCCGAGGATGGCACGGCTCGAGTTGGCCTTTAGAGTATAGTGAATTCGGTGCGGGACGCTCGCGAGCGCCTCGTCGAGCAGCGTGTAGCGGTCGCGCACCGTCGACGCGCTATAGACATAAAGCGGCGTGCCGACAGCTCCGGCAATCTGCTCGAGCGACACGCCCTCGCACTGCAGCACTCCAGTCGCGCCCGCGCCGTCGCGGGCAAAGCCGGTGGTCAGTACGCCTTGGCCCATACAGCCTCGGCGACCGACGCGCGTCCACACTTGAGACACTCCGTCGGCGCCTCGGCGGACCGGAACTCTTCGTCCGGCAGCACGCGAATCGTCGCCTTCGTCTCTTCCTTGATCTGCGATTCGCACTCCGCGCTGCCGCACCAGCCGGCATAGACGAACCCGCCCGGCCCGTCCATGAGCGAGCGGAAATCGTCGTAGCTGATGCGGTGGCGCACGCTGTTGTGTTCACGACGCTCACGCGCAGCGATGAGCATGTCCTGCTGAATGCGCGTCAACAACTCGCTCACGTCCTCGCCGATCGCGCCGAGCGAGACCGGCCTCTTCTCCTTCGTGTCGCGACGAACGAGCACGCACTGGTTCGCGTCGATGTCGCGCGGTCCGATCTCCATGCGCAGCGGCACACCCTGCAACTCCCACTCGTAGTACTTGGCGCCAGGCTTCATGCCTTCGCGGTCGTCGAGATGCACGCGGAGACGACCGGGATCACGACGTTCCCAATCCCCGAGCTGCGCGACGATGCGATCGGCGGCTTCGAGCACACGATCGCGCTCGTCATCGCTGCGATAAATCGGAACGATCACGAGCTCAATTGGCGCGAGCAGAGGCGGCGTGCGAATCCCGACATCGTCGCCGTGCGTCATGACGAGTGCGCCGATGAGACGCGTCGACACGCCCCAGCTGGTGTTCCACGCAAACTCCTGTCCGCCATGCTCGGCCTGGAACTTGAGGTCGAACGCCTTGGCGAAGTTCTGTCCAAGATTGTGCGACGTGCCCGCCTGAAGCGCCTTGTTATCCTGCATCATTGCTTCGCAGGAATACGTGCGCAGCGCACCGGCAAAGCGCTCGGCGTCGGACTTCTGTCCGGTCACGACAGGCATGGCCATGTAGCCTTCCATGAAATCGCGATAAACGCCAAGCATCTTGCGCGCTTCCTCTTCCGCCTCGTCGTGCGTGGCGTGCGCGGTGTGTCCCTCCTGCCAGAGAAACTCGAGCGTGCGCAGGAAGAGACGTGTGCGCATTTCCCAACGCACCACGTTCGCCCACTGATTCATGAGAATCGGCAGGTCGCGATAGCTCTGCGTCCACTTGGCGAACATCGAGTAGATGATCGTCTCGGACGTCGGACGAATGATGAGCGGCTCATCGAGCTTCTTTCCGCCGCCGTGCGTGACGACTGCGACTTCCGGAGCGAATCCCTCGACGTGCGCCGCCTCTTTATGGAGGAAGCTCTCCGGGATCAGCATCGGGAAGTAGGCGTTCTTGTGGCCCGTGGCTTTGAACATGTCGTCGAGCGTGCGCTGCATGCGCTCCCAGATGCCGTAGCCGTTCGGGCGAATCACCATGCACCCGCGAACAGGCGAGTAGTCGGCGAGTTCGGCGCGGAGCACGACTTCGTTGTACCAGGCGCTGAAGTCCGCCGCGCGGGTCGTGAGCTTCTTGTCGTCAGCCATTGCCAATTCTTAGAAAGAGGAGAAACACAACCAACGGACCGAGCATCGGCGGGAACGAAAACGCTGCGTCGATGCAGAAGACGAGAAAGGAACTGCGTGGGCGCGGGCGATCAGAACACCAACCGCATTGGTACCAAGTGAAGACGAAAAGCAACTGCGTTGAGACGGGGCGGCGCAAACAAGCTCCAACTGCCTTTGTGCGGAGAAAGCAAAAAAACTGCAACTGCTTCGATACGGACCTGAACGGAAGGAACGGACAACTAACGGTTTTCTTTTTTTGAGCTCTCAATAACACCTATCGATGCACTAGATCGAGCGTCATGCCGCAACCTGCATTGTTGTTTCCGTTCAGGTCCGCCTCGTCCGTTTGTTGTCCGTATCCTATTGTGGAAGTTCCGATTGGCGCTCTGCCGCCAGCCAGACGCGAACGCTTTAAAGCCCTGACTGAACGACCACTTCGTCCCAGGCGGGCAGAACGGCACCGCTCCACGAATATGCCCGGTTGCCGTTGCTTTCAGACGGGTGATGCAACGTCAACACGGTCGCAGCACCGGCGCTTCTCGCCGCTTTCATCTG
>JBDTAE010000268.1:0-2644 GCA_039924785.1 Gemmatimonadaceae bacterium
CCGGCGAGACGATCGCCGAGCGGATGATCGCGAGTTGAGCGATAAAACAAGACGCGACGGCGATCCAGAAAATCGCGTCAGCGAGAGGGAAGGACATTGCAAAATTGGCTAAGGGACAACATTGAAAACTGTCCGATCGGCTGCCGAGGGTCAACGGGTTGCGCTGGTCCGTCCTCGCACAGACGCGGCCGCCGCGCTACCATACCCGGATGACTGAATCAGGCCCCCGCAGAACACTCCCGCGACAACTCGGCCTATGGAGCGCGGTCGCGGTCGTCGTCGGCTCGACCATTGGATCCGGCATCTTCCGCACACCGGCTAGCGTCACTAACCGACTGCCAGGCCCGCTGGCGCTATCCGCGGTTTGGGTTACCGGCGGTCTGCTCGCCCTTTGCGGCGCACTCACCTTTGCCGAAGTCGGCGGCGCGTTTCCGGACACAGGCGGCATCTTCGTCTTCATCCAAAAAGCGTATGGACGGCTGCCTGCGTTTCTCTTCGGCTGGTCCGAGCTCACGATCATTCGCGCCGCATCGCTCGGCGCGGTGTCGACGACGTTCGCCGAGTATTTCATGCGCGTCATCGGGTTGAATCCCGCCGTCGCGCCGAACGATACGTACGTCCACTATGTCGCCGCGCTCGCGATCATCATTACTGCGGTATTCAATTACGTTGGCTTGAGGACGGCATCACTCGTCGCGAACATCACGACGATCGCAAAGTTTTTCGGGCTCCTGTTCATCGTCGTGCTGGCGATCGCGATCGGTATTCCGAGAACCGGCGGACATTTCACGCCGGTCAATCCGCCGGGAAGCTTCTCGATCGCGCCATTCGGCCTCGCGCTGGTTTCAGTGCTCTGGGCGTACGACGGTTGGGCCGACCTCACCTTCGTGTCCGGTGAAGTCGCAGATCCGCGCCGCAATTTGCCGCGTGCGCTCATCTATGGAACCGGCGCGGTGGTCGCGATCTACCTGCTGGCGAACATCGGATACTTGTCGGTGATGTCGGTCGACGAGATTCGAAACTCGAAGCTCGTGGCCGCGGACGTCGCGGCACGCCTCGTTGGAGCGGGCGGCGTTGCGTTCGTCTCGATCACGGTAATGCTGTCGACCTTCGGCACGCTCAACAACACGATCCTCACGTCGCCACGCGTTTTCTTTGCGATGGCCGATGAGGGTTTGCTCTTCAAGAAGCTGGCGGCGATACATCCGAAGTATCAAACGCCGTACGTCTCGATCGTTCTCGTCGCGGTGCTCGGCGTTGCGTTCGTTCTATTACGTACGTTCGAGCAGCTCGCCGACACCTTCGTCACCGCGATTCTTCCGTTCTACGCGCTCGGCGTCGCGTCGATCTTCGTGTTCCGCAAGCGCAACGACGCCAGCTACTCGCCGTCGTATCGCACGCCGTTCTATCCGGTCACGCCGATTCTCTTCGTGCTCGCGACGCTCTATCTCATCGCCAACGCGTTGATCGATCCGAGCGGACGCTGGCCGACGGCGGCGGTGTTTGGCGGCATTCTGCTCGGAATTCCAGTGTACTATCTGACGGTGGGTCGCAAGAAGGTGGGTCGCGAGCCGTAGCGGGTTTAGAAAAGCTTCAAGTCGAACCAGTCGTGGCTTCCGTCGAGCACCGTCGCAAAGTATGCGCCGAGATCCATACGTTAAGCCTCGCGGCGCGGGCGGAGCAAGTGACCGTGCGCCAACATGAGTGCTCCGGCTCGAAAGAACGCGACCGCGGCTAAGGGATAAACAGTCCATATCCATAAGGGCTGAAGCGTGACTCTGGGACGGTTTGTCTGAGCGGCGCGTCGTTGCGGGCTGGCCTGACAGCGCGAGAGGGAAGAGCGGGCAGAATTGTCCGTCGTTCCGATGCACATTGAAGTCGAATTCACTCGAATCGCGCCCATGACCCAGCCAATCCCGATCCTTCGCATCCTCGGCGTCTGGGCGCTCATGGCCGTCGCCATGAGCGCGAACGGCGTCTTTCGCGAGTTGGCGCTGAAACGCGCCTTCGTTCCGGTGGTCGCCGACGTCATCAGTGCCGCGCTCGGCATTGTCCTCATCGTTTGGATCACGCATTGGGGATTCCAGCCGCTTGCCGGCGACAGCACCTCGCAGTTGCTCTTTGTCAGTATGCTCATGCTGGTTCTCACCGTCGGCTTCGAGTTTACCATGGGCCGGTACGTCGATCACAAGACGTGGAACGAGTTGTTCGCCAACTATGCGATCTGGCGCGGGCGTCTCTGGCCGGTCGTGCTACTCACGCTGGCGCTGACGCCGTTCGCGTGGGGCCGGTGGTGGCCGACCGGGGGTGTGCCGCGATAGGATTAGCGAATGACACCGATGCCCCGGTTGTACGACGATCTTGCGTCGTGGTGGCCGCTGCTCTCGCCGCCTGACGATTACGACGACGAGGCGGACGACATTCGCCGCCACTTGACGCTTACGACCGGTGCAAAGGCTGCGACCCTGCTCGAGTTGGGATGCGGCGGCGGAAGCCTGGCGTTCCATCTAAAACGCCATTTTACCCTCACGCTGACGGACATTTCGCGCGCCATGCTCGAGGTGAGCACGGCCGTGAATCCAGAATGCGAGCACATCGAAGGCGACATGCGGACGCTGCGCCTCGACAGGACCTTCGACTTCGT
>JBDTAE010000269.1:0-17621 GCA_039924785.1 Gemmatimonadaceae bacterium
CCGATCCGACGGAGTGCTTCGCAAGGTCCACGAGGACGGCGCCGCTGGACGCCGACGCATGGCGGAGCGCTTCGTTCAACGCGCGAACACGCCCGGCGAGCGGCCGCGCGAGCGGGAGCACGATCGAGAGATCGGGCAGCGTGAACCCGAGCACCGTGGCGCCGCCCTCGATCAGCCGGCGCTGTATGTGCTCGACGTCGCGCCCAACCGCGTCGGCGTCGAACCGGCGCCGGACGACGTCATTGGTGCCCGAGAAGAACGTCACGAGGTCGGGCCGCAGGGCGACGGCGGGTTCGAGCTGTTCCTCCCGGATCTCCCGAGTTGTCCGGCCTCGAATGGCCAAGTTCGCGTACAACAGAGGAGACGGTTGCGCCGCCGCGACGCGCTCGGCCAGTCGATCGGCCCAGCCACGGTAGCCACCTCGCCCATCGGGATCGTCGAGGCCTTCCGTCGAGCTGTCTCCGATTGCGACATAGCGCGCGAAGAGCCGCGGCCGCTCGATCATCGCCACGGAGGTTGCCTCGCACGCCACAATATGACTTCGCTCATTTGTCCGCGCCGCTCCGGTGAAAATTGGGATTCCACGTCCAACTCGCCTCGGCAGCCTCGTGCGAGGACCGATGCGGGAAACTCGGGCCAGTCGCCGTCTTGAGGAGACTCAAATAAGCCGGGGAGCCGAGTGGACTGATGCGGTTTGCGACGAGCGGCGGAGCGGGATGTGCACCGCGACCAGGGATTAGCAAATCAGAAAGTGCTTATGTCCAAACGTCGATCTTTCGACCCTCGCTGTCGCGAAAGGAACCGGCGAGGATCAGTATCATGTCGATTAGCCACCAGATCCCGAGTCCGCCGATCGTAAAGAGCTGAATGAAGCCAGTCCCAATCTTTCCGACATAGAAACGATGAACGCCGAAGACGCCGAGGAAGAAGCACAGGAGGGCCGTGGGCAGGACGCGCTTTCCCGAGTGCAACATCGCGCTCTCAGTTTGCAATCCGCCGCCGTCCTGCATTGCGCCGCAATTGATGCACATCACGGACTTCGCGTCCATCGTGCGACCGCAAGCGCGGCAGAACGCGATTGAGCCACCTGAGACGGGGACGGACATGGATATGCCTTTGACGGTGTAGGCGCGCTTCACTTGGTGGATGCCCCGAAGGTGCCGCCTGAAGGCGCGGGCGTCCAGCCCGACAGCATGAGCGCCGTTCGACGCCGAGGCGCCAGCCGAAATTGCGATCGCGCGCCTCGACAACTACGATAGAGGGTGCAAACCCACATGTCTTTGAAATCGACGGGCCCTCGGTGACCATCGCCGGGGGCTTCGCGTACTCGGCCATGCGCGTTGTCGGTCTGGCGATCGGCGTCTTCGCCGCGTTCGTGCTGGCCCGTCGGTTCGTGCGGGGTGGGGCAGTGGAGCTTGGCCTCTATCGCGCGCGCCGAGCCAAGGGTCGCCGAGGAGACGCGGACGTTGGGTCGGCGGCGGCGTATCACGACGGTCTGCCATCGTCCGACCGCACCGACGCACTCGACGACAGGACGTGGCGCGATCTCGACCTCGACGACGTCTTTCTTGCCGTCGACTACACAGTGAGCCAGCCGGGCCGGCAGTATCTCTATCACCTTCTTCGTACGCCTGCTCGTGACGCGATCGCGTTGGGGCGGCTGGAGACTGCGGTGCGCCGCGCGTCGAGCGACTCCCAGGCCGTCGACCGTGCGCGAACCGCGCTTGCTTCACTGGATGATCGGCGCGCGGCGGGTTTGATCAATCTGGTGTTCGGAGATCTCCCAGCCCGTCCGCGTTTCTGGTGGCTCTTTCCTCTGTTGCCCCTTGGTTCGATCGCCTGCCTCTTTGCGATTGTCGTCTGGCCACGAGCGTTCATCGTGTGGCTGGCGATCTGCGTAGCGAATGTCGTCCTTCAAATCATTTACAAACCGCGTGTTCGGGCAGTTGCTTCGGTTCTGCACGAAATTCCGCGCTTCGTTCACGCGGCGAGCGCACTGGGCAGACTCGACGTGCCGGAATGGGCCGCGCACACCCAGCAATGTCGCGATGGAGCGGCGGAACTCGCCACGCTTCGCCGAGCGACCTCCTGGCTCCAGTTCGAACCCGGTCAATCGAACGAATTGGTGGCCAGCATTTATGAGTATGTGAATTTATTGTTTCTACTCGACATCAACGCGTTCGTCATCGCGTCGGAGACGCTTCGTGAGTCGCGCGACGTGATGCGCGGGGTGTTCGAGGCGATTGGCTACCTCGACGCCGCACAGTCGATCGCGGCGTGGCGGGCGACGTTGCAACAATGGACCGCGCCGGAGACCGTCGATCAGGAAAAACGCATCAGTTTCGAATCGCTGTTTCATCCGCTGCTTCAGGAGCCGGTGGCGAATTCGCTCGACACCGCCGGCTCGAGTGTGCTGATCACCGGGTCGAACATGTCCGGCAAGACGACGTTCGTCCGCACCGTGGGCGTGAACGCAGTGCTCGCGTCCACACTACACACGGTGTGCGCGGGGGTGTGGCGCGCGCCGAGCCTGCATGTACGAACGTCGATCGGCCGCGCCGACAGCATAATGGAAGGGAAGAGTTACTACCTGGCCGAGGTGGAGTCGGTTGGTGAGTTGATCCGCGCGAAGGAGTCGGGGCAACAGCACCTCTTTCTTCTCGACGAAATCTTTCGCGGTACCAACACGACGGAACGCGTCGCGGCGGCGTACGCCGTGCTCGCCTATCTCGACCGCGGAAACGATATCGTCATTGTCGCGACGCACGACATCGAGGTCATCGATTTACTTGGAGGACGGTATTCGTCGTACCACTTTCGGGAGGAGATCGTGGGCGGAAGCGTTGAGTTCGACTACCGGATTCGTCCGGGGCAGGCGTCGTCGCGCAACGCGATTGCGCTGCTCCAAGTCATGAATTTTCCCAGCGAGATCGTGTCGGACGCGATTGCGGCGCTCGACTGGAAGAGTCGGTAGGTCCAGAGGAACTCGAGAGGCTGAGCCAATGCGATCTCGCCGGTGATCGCGCGGCTTACGGCGTCAGCGCCATGTGCGGAGTACCTCGCTCCCCATGATACTCGAGCGCCTCTTTGAGATAGTCGTCGCGTCCGGAAGACATGCCGTGCCCGGCGCCCATGTTCGCCCGCGCGAGCACCCTGCTGTCGTTCGTCTTCACCGCGCGGATCTTCGCCGCGAACTTGGCCACCTCCCAATACGGCACCTGGCTGTCGTTGTACGAGACCTCGACCAGCATGGCCGGGTACCGCTGGGACTTCACGTTGTCGCATGGTGAGTATTTCATCATGTAGTCGAACGCTAGCTTCTCGCCGGGGTCATTGACGGCTCGGGCGATGGTAGAGCGCTGCATCCCCGACTGGAGCGCTCTACCATCGCCAGTAGGTCCTCAGGGCGGCTTGCGATGGTAGGGCGGACCGGCCCCAGTGTCGTCAGATTGCGAGAGGTTGTCGCAATTGCAACACGTGCAATCGACGTGGTCGACCATATAGCCAAGGCCGGACGTGACAATGTGTCCGTCGCGAGATCGGACGACCCGTCGCGTTGTGAGGAAGTGCTGTCACTCCGGGATCCCACTGTAGATCGGGGTCCCGGAGCATTCAGTGTTCCGCCGGGACTCTAGTGCTTCGAACCAGTTGCAGTGCTTCCCGAATCGTGCGATGTAGCATGACTCTTCGCCGCTTCGCCTGAGTGATGCAAGGCGTGCGTTGTGTGCCCATGTGCAAGGTGCGCATGAAGCCCCGCCTGCTCGTGGTTGCCGGCTTCGTGATGTTTCGCCGCTTCCTTGTGGTGACGTGCGGCGTGCTCTTGGTGCTCTGCGGCCTTCTTATGATGCTCTGCGCCTTGATGATTTGCCATGGGTCGTCTCCAGTAAGAATTCCGTAACGCGAACGCTGCACCGCCTTTCAGTGCAAGATTGTCACCCGATCGTAACACTGGCGAATAAAGATGTTCGTTGCATGATCGGAAAGCGGTCGAGCGTCGTAACGCCCGCTAAAGCGGTGTGGTCGCCAAGTCGCAGACGCATTAGATCGGTCCTACCCGCGCTGTTTTCTTGCCGGTTTTCACCGACGCACCACCAGCTAGTGTCCATCCGGAACGGTCAGAATTGAGGAATGTGGAAAGGTTCTGTGACCTCAAAACTGGCTGAAGGGCGAGCACGCAGCGTGGGGCTGTGAAAACTGATCGCAATCTGCGTCAGAGCGCGCGAGCGCGAGTCGCACCGCGACGGGGAAGGGTCGAGCGACCCGTTGCGGTGGCCGCGTGCGCCCCACGGCGGTTCGGGGACGGATTACGCGATGCGGTGGCGCGCGAGCACCAAGATACTGGCGGCGAAGACCGCGGTGCGCACGTACGCGTGAAAGCCCGCGGCGCAGGAGGCGATTCGCGCACTACCTCAGGTAGGCTCGAACGATATCGATGAGCTCCTCCGTTGCCTCTGCCTGTGGTGATTCCGGCTCGATATCCGGATCGATGACGTGAAAGCGGATATGATCCTCGAGGATCTCCACCATCAATCCGTTGAGTGCTCCGCGACACGCCGTGAGCTGCTGAAGCACCTTTCCGCAGTCGGCCTCGGATTCGAGAAGTTTCTCAATCCCGTTGATCTGCCCACGGATGCGACGAACGCGATTGAGCAGTTTGGCTTGCTCGCGTACTGAGTGTGCCATTGTGTGTTCCTACTCGAGTTGGCCAGCGTGATTACGCGCGGTCTTGCGCGAAGGGCTCCGCGTGAAGATCGACGCGATGTTCTTCGTCGAGCGTCAGCTCGCCCGCTTTGTCGTCATAGGTGAACAACTCGGCATACCGACCCCAATCGACGACGGTCTCGAACTGGCGCCGCGCTTCCGCTCCACTAAACGACCGCTCCAAGTCATTGACGATTTCCTCGGCGTCAATGACGTGGGTTGGAGTGGTTTCGAGCTCGCGAACGATATGACGGAGCAGCGAAATGTGCTCGATAGCGGTCGCTCTGAACAGCGACTTTTCTTCATCGAGATCGACCTCAGCGAATCGCTGTCCGACCTGCGTCAGAAACACTTGGCGTTCTTGCATGTCGGCAAAGCCGAGGAGGTCAGTTGCTTCAATGATGGCGAGCAGATCGTCGGCTCTCATTTGCAGGTCGCGGGACAGCTCGTGAAGGTTCGCGCGTCCGCCGATGCCTGAGAGATACTGAACGAACCCGGTCAGGTCGTCGATGCCGACGTCTGGAATCGCTTGATAGCGGCGTGGAGCGCGGTCGCCTCGCGCGTCGCGGCCGACGGCCACGCGTGCCGTGCGCACCTCAGCGAGGGCGACCGCGTCTTCGTCGGGATTCGTCATGATACGATAAATCGTGTCGACAAGCTGGGCACGCGCCGGCCCTTTGCGCCTGCGCTCGTCGAGCGGCAGGCCCCGCAATTCAACCCGCACGTGGCCTGGGTTCGCGCCAAATACGAGGATCCGATCGGCCAGGGACACCGCTTCATCGATATTGTGCGTGACCATCAAGACGGCGCGAGTTGGAATCAGACGATCGCTCCAGAGCTCCTGCAATTCGCCTCGCAGGTTCTCGCCGGTCAACACATCGAGCGCGGAGAACGGCTCGTCCATGAACAACACTTCGGGCTCGACGACAAGCGCACGCGCGAATCCAACGCGCTGCTTCATTCCCCCGGAAAGCTCTTTTGGAAATGCTTCTTCGTAGCCGTCGAGACCGATGAGATCAATGGCCTTGAGCGCACGCTTCCGGCGTTCGTCGTCAGGCACTCCCATCGCGAGAAGCCCGAGCTCGACGTTTTGCAGCACCGTCAGCCAGGGAAAGAGCGCGAAGCTTTGAAACACGATGGCCACGTCGGGATTCGGACCATTCAGAATCTTGTCATGCGACCGGACTTCGCCGGCCGACGGCGACATCAAGCCGGCCATGATGCGAAGCAGCGTGGATTTCCCGGAGCCCGATGGGCCAAGCAGCGCGACAAACTCGCCGTCCCGCATTTCGACACTCACGTTTTCCAGAACCGGCGTGCGGTCGTCGCCGTACACTTTCCGCACATTGTGTGCGCAGAGCAGTGCGGACGCGCTGTGGTCATGCTGGACGGGTGTCGTCATAGGTGCTCCAATATCATTCAAGACGGAAGCGCGACTCCGCCAGCGCGTAGAGGCGTCGCCACACCAATCGATTGCCCGCGATGACGATCGCCGACATCACCAGCGTCCCCGCGAGCAACAACGGGAATCGACCAGTGTCCGCGGCTTGCGCGATGAGTGCTCCAAGGCCTAGAGTGCTCACCTTCTTCCCGGCGAACGTCACGTACTCGGAGACGATGCTCGCGTTCCACGCACCGCCGGTCGCCGTGATCATTCCGGTCACCAGATAGGGAAAAATCGCCGGCAGAATGAGCGTCTTCCACCGGCGCCACCCAGTCACATGATAGGTCACGGCGGCTTCGCGCAGATCGGATGGAATCGCCATCGCGCCGGCGATCACATTGAACAGGACGTACCACTGTGTGCCGAGGAGCATCAGACCGACCGCCGCCAGGTTGAGTCCCCCGGGCAGCGCCAGCATGGCGAACAAGAGGATCGGAAAGATCGCGGTCGCCGGCACTGACGCGGCGATCTGAACCAAGGGCTGAATCCTGTGCGAGAGGCGTGGGTTCATCCCGATCGCCACGCCGGCCGGAATCGTCCACGCCGCGGCGAGCACCAACGCCACCGTCGTGCGCAGAAATGTCGCGCCGGCGCAGAGCAGAACGTATCGCCAATCGTGCCATGTGAGAATGCTCACGACGCGGGCCGCGGACCACGCCCCCGCTGCGACCAACCACACGAGTGCCACGCCGGCGAACACCGCCAACGCGATCGGGATCACGCGATAGCGCCCGCGCCGGCTCGTTTCGGCGGCCACATGTTGAGGCGACAGCACGCGATCGAGGAAGGAAAGCGCGGGCCGTGCGACCGTCGCGCTAAACCATCGTGTTGCCGCCGAGCCCATGACTGCATCAAGCACCGCGGATTGCGGCGCGTCGGCCGCTCCGGTCTGCTCGAACTTGAATCGGTCGGACCACGCGACGAGCGGACGCCAGAGCAGTTGATCGAGGAGCACGATGACGGTGATCAATGTGAGCAACCCCGCGACGAGTGCAGTTGTCTGTCCGACATCTGCTGCGCGTGCCAGGTACGATCCCAGGCCGGGCAATCTGAGGTTCTTGTCGCCGAGGGTGAACTGCTCGGACGCCATGAGGAAAAACCACCCGCCGGCCCAACTCATCATGCTGTTCGCGACGAGCGCGATGGCCCCGTACGGCAATTCGAGTTTCGTGAAGCGTCTCCACGCGCCAAGCCGGTACACGACCGCCGCCTCGCTGAGCTCGCGCGGAATCGTGATGAGCGACTGATGAAAGCTGAACGCGAGATTCCACGCCTGGCTCGTGAAAATGAGAATGACCGCCGCCAATTCGAGCCCGATGGTGCGACCGGGAAACAGTGCCGCCAGACCAAGCACCACGCCGGGCATGAACGAGAGAATTGGAATGGACTGCAAGATGTCCAGCAGCGGCATCAAGATCCGCTCGGCGATCCGGCTGGCCGCCGCGACGCGTGCGTAGACGAGACTGAATGCGAGCGAGATGATGTAGGCGATCGTCATCCGGAGCGTCGACAAGCCAGCATAGTACGGCAGTCGGCCGATCGAGAGGTTGATTTGCGCACCTGCCGACAGTGGCGCGCGCCACTCAGCGGCGGCGCGCATGATCCCATAGCCGACCGCAACGAGCGCCAGCAGCAGCAACGCATCGATCCATCGCGGAGCCGCACTGCGATCGTCCACTGGCGCCGGCGCCGTTCGCCGCGTGAACCAGCCGACGAGAATCGGAAAGCGAGTGTCGCTCACGTCAGCGCGTCCACGATGCGGCTCACACGCTGCCCGGAACGGCGAGCTCGCAGGGGTGCGTCGCGAGCCCCCGCTCGAGCTGTATCGTCGAATGTCCGATGCCGAAGCGCTCGCGCAGCTCGCGGCACGCGACGGCGATCAGCTCGTCTTCGCCACCAGTCGTGGGCCGGACAAGATGGACCGTGAGCGCAACGTCGGTGGTGCTCATTGCCCAGATGTGAAGGTCGTGCACTTCGGTTACGCCATTCAATGTCGCCAGGACACCCTGCACCGCGACGGGATCGATCCGCGCGGGCACAGCATCAAGCGCGAGGTTCAACGAGTCCTTGGCGAGACCCCACGTTCCCCACGTGATGAGCGCGACGAGCAGCAGGCTCACGGCGGGATCGAGCCAGAGCCATCCCGTGATGCCAATGAGTAAACCAGCAATGACGACGCCGGCGGATGCGGCCGCGTCCCCCATCATATGAAGGAACGCACCCCGGATATTGATGTCCGCGTCTCGGCCGCGCATGAAGCCGAGTGCGGTGATGACATTGATCACGATGCCGGTTGCGGCAACGAACATCACCATTCCAGTTGCCACTGGTTCCGGGTGCCGGAGTCGCGTCACCGCTTCCGTGGAAATGACGCCGACTGCGATCAACAGAAACGCCGCGTTTCCGATGGCTGCGAGTATCGAGAAGCGCCGAAGGCCGTAGGTGCGTCGCGTGGTCGGCTCGCGACGCGCGAGGACCGTACCCGTCCACGCGAGAAGCAGACCAAGCACGTCGCCGAGGTTGTGGCCGGCGTCCGCCGTGAGCGCCAACGAGTGCGCGCGAATTCCGAACACCACTTCGGCCACGACGAAGGCGATGTTCAGCCCAACGCCAACAGCAAACGCGCGATCGAAGCTCGAGGGGACGTGATGATGGTGGTGCCCACCGCCATGGTGGTGATGGTGAGAATGATCGTCATGATCGTGACGGTGTGCATCGTGTGAATGATCGTGCGCGTCAACGGCTGTCATGTCGGCACTCAATAGCGGAGGTTGACGCGAGCGGAGGAAATCCACGCCGGACCGCGGTCGCGGTTATACCCCGGATTCCGTACGTATTGAACGTCGGGGCCGATCTGCACAAAGGGCCCGAACTGCGCGCGATAGTAACTCTCGATGAAATTCTCCGGTCCATATCGGAGCGCTCCGTCGCCCAAGAGGAAACCGATTCCACCCGCCGCGAGATAGTCGCGGTGCGCGCTGTTGATCGTATGATGAAGGTCAGCGATACCGAAGCGATCGAGAGCGCGTCCCCAATGCCGACCGGAGACCTGCACGCCGGCACTCGCGGCCCCCTCGGCCTCGGTAAACGCGAATGATTCCGTCGTGCCGAACTCGCGGCCGAGCCGGACGAAGACGCCTGTCTCGCCGCTGTCCAACAATGGTTGTTCGATGTTGAGCCCCACGCCGCGCTTGGAACGTCCCGGTGTATCATCCGCGACGATATCGGGTCGCGCGCCGGACGTGCGCGCGATGGCGAGCGCTTCTTCGTAGTCGCCCATGCGCGCGTGATTGCTATATCCGAGAAGGCGAACGACTCCACCGGCGGGAAGGAAATTGAGCGTCAACTCGGCATTGTCGCCGCGTGCGCGGCGCAGGTCGCTGTCGAAGACGTTTCCGTTTGCCTGGCGCGGCATCTGAAACGATCCGAGGCGCAACGCGCCGAGCGGCGTGATCCAACCGAGCGCGATGCCGTTCGTGTAACCGCGTGTGTCCGCGGCAAAATCCCACGCGGTGTTTTGGAAGAGACCCCAATTCATGAATTGCGATCGCGTCGAGTTCGCATAGCGGTTCAGATCGAACAGATCGCTCGCTGCGAATTTGCCGACGGTGATTTCGATACGGCGTGATGGGATTGCCGTGGCGATTTGATCGATGCCACGCGCCAGCGTGTCGAGTCTCGCACCCAGAGGAAGGACAGATCGGATAAACGCGCGAGCGACGTAAGGACCGTTGCCCAGGTCAGCCGTTCCCTGGCGAAGCACATCGCCGTTCGTTACCCCGGCGAGGCCCGACGCGTGACTGATGCCGTGTCCGCGAGCCATCTCGACGTCGAGGTAGCCTTCAACGCGGGGGAACAAGCGCGCGCCGACGTACGCGCCGTACGCGTGACTGATCTCGTTGTCCCCGTCAGATCGCAGACTCATCGGCCCGGAGTAGGGCGCCTTAAACGGGGCGAGCCGTTGGTCAATGACGTTGATTTGGGTTCCAAGGACCTGTGGAACCCACGCCTCAGATCCGCCCGTTTGCGCGGCGCTGTGGTCAGCGCATACGATGGAGGCGCCGACGACGAGGCGAAGCGCCCGAAGGACTGGTCTGTGTGGAAACTGAGGCATCGGTGATCGATCGAGGTCGAGCTAAAACAGATACTGTACCCCAGTATAGTGAGACATGGGTGATTCGCAAGACGAGGTGCTAGCGTCGGGTGTATCGCGCGCGTCACAAAGGCAGTCAAACCACCTGACAGGATCTTTACGTGTCGCGTCCGCGTGCAAGCCTGACAATTGCCTTCTTTAGGATTTCGAGTGGCCGCGCAGTCACCGGAGAGACCTCATGCTCGTTGCTTTGTCCGTCATAGGACTTGCAGTCCTTGGAATCATTTTCGGATGGTCGGTCCGCGAGGCGCTTCGAAACAAGCGTGCCGATGCGGCAGCATCGATCCTGGATGCTGCGGTCGAACGAGCGATCCTGCACGAAAGCTTCGAGACTGACCAGGGTCCGCCCGAAGCGGTCCGAATACGTCAGCAAGTTGTGGGCGGCACTTCGGCCTTGGCTCAGTTCCGTGTGCTCGATTCGAAATGCGAAGTGCCGGATCGCGGTGCGAGCCGATAGCCAAACGCGACCTCGGTGACGATGACCTGTGGACTGCACGGTATCGCTCGACCTTTCGCCGTAAGGACGTGATATAGAAGCGAGTGTCCGTTCGCTTGCGGTCGGACGATCGGTTCAAGACCGCCCTCACTATGGTGTCGTGGCTGACCGGTCGCCCTTGCCGTTCGATGAGTGTGCGTAGAATGGTCCACTCGGTGCGCGTCAGCTTGATCTCCACGGCTCCGCGCCGTCGTCCCTCCTCTGTGCCTCGGCGTCGAGTGCCTCGATCTCGGCCGAGGACTCAACGCCTTCGGAGACTGCAATGATGGGTGAGCGCGTCAGCGCCCGCATCCGCCGACATGTGTCGAACGCGGGTCCATTGCCTTGATCCAAATCGAGGACGACGAGTTCTACTGCGTGCGTTCGCACGAGCTCCACGGCGTCGTCGCTCGATGGCGCTTCCGTTGCCGCGCTATTGGCGTACGCCGCGATCTATATGCGAGCTCCGGCGTTGGGAGATTGATACAAGCGTTGCGTGATATCGAGCGGAATCGATGCGGTATACTGGTACGGCGCGTTCGGAGCCCCTGCCAGCACAGGATTCGGAAGTGCTCGCGCGATGTGACGCTCAGCCTTCGCCGAATCAATCACGGCGCCCGCGATGAGAATATCAATATTCCGATGAAGCACGGCCGTGCGCCGCTTGCGTAGTGGGTGCCGCGCGTTTTTTGCATGTTTTTAGCGGCGACAATTCGTGTGTTTTTGGCATTGGCGTTTTTTTGCATGTTTTTAGCAACACGCCATCGCGCGAGCCGCGATGTTGCGAGCAAGACACTCCATGTTTCAACGCCAGCACATCATTCCATGACAGCTTTGCATCGCCAGCGACTGGCACGCCCCGCGCGTGTTGCGCTCCTTCTCGCGGCCCTGTCGGCCTGCAAGGATACGGCCGACACCGCGACGCCACCGCCCACCGCGAGCTCCGGCGAAATCGCGCTCGGCGCGGATTCGCCCAAGCTCGCGTACATCGCGTCCGAGCCTGTCCTCGTTCGGCACGAGCGTACGGTGGCGATTCTTCCAGCCCAGCTCATCCTCGATGAGGCCCGCACCGTTCGCGTCACGTCGCCGGTGACCGGACGCGCACAGACCGTCGACGCACTCCTCGGCGCAACGGTCCACCGCGGTGATGTGCTCGCACGATTGATGTCCGGCGACCTCGCTCAGGCACAGAGCGATCTCGTGAAAGCGCGCGCCGCGGCGGCGCAATCAGCGGCTGCACTCGTGCGCACGCGCGATCTTTTCGAGCACAAGGTCGCCGCCGCCAAAGACCTCGAGCAGGCAAAGAGTGATGACGCGCAAGCCCGAGCCGAGGTGGATCGGGCAGCGGCGAGAGGGCAGTCGTTCGGCGAACAGGCTCAGGACATCAGCGGCCTGTACGTGCTTCGCGCGCCGATCGACGGAACAGTCGTGGAGCGATCGCTGAGCGCCGGCACCGAGGTTCGGCCTGACGCTGCCGCTCCCTTATTTGTAATCTCAAATATCGATACGCTGTGGCTCACGGCCAACGTGGCCCAGCGCGACCTGCCGAACGTCCGACCGGGGTCTCAGCTCGAGTTTACGACGGAGGCCGTGCCGAATCGCCGCTTCGCTGCCGTCGTCACGTATGTCAGCAACAGCCTCGACGCCTCGACCCGAACGGCGACGGTGCGCGCCACCGTCGCGAACCCAGGAGGGTCGCTGCGCGCGCAAACCGCCGGGGCTGCTCGTTTGACGACACCCTCGATCGCGCCGCTCATCGTCGTGCCCGATGTCGCGCTCGTCACACAAGGTTCGGAGACCGTGGTGTTCGTCGAGCTCGCGCGAGGCCGCTACGAGCGACGCGTCGTGACGACCGCCGACGACGACGGAACGTTCGCGGTGGTCGTGTCAGGCCTCCAGTCCGGAGAGCGCGTCGTCACGACGGGAACTCTGCAGCTCGCCGCCGAAGCGGACCGACGACGATAATGCTTCGCGCCATCATCCGGTTCGCGCTCCGCCAACAAGTCCTCGTCGTCGGGCTGGCGTTCCTCCTGGCGGCGGTCGGCATCCGCGCGTTCACCGCACTGCCGGTCGAAGCGTTTCCCGATGTCGAAGACGTGCACGTCCAGATCATTTCACTCTGGACGGGGCACGCGGCCGAGGAAGTCGAGAAGCTGGTGACGCTGCCGATCGAACGCCAACTGAACGGGACGCCCGCGATCGCCAATCTTCGGTCGATCTCGATGTTTGGCCTCTCCGTCGTCACGCTGACATTCGAAGACGGCACGACGGACTATTTCGCGCGACAGCAAGTGCTCGAGCGGCTCCAGGGCGTCAACGTTCCCACAGGCGTCACGCCCGGCCTTGCCTCGCTCTCCAATTCCACCGGCGAGATCTACCGCTACACAATGCGGGGCAGCGAGCCGCTCACCGAGATGAAGGCGCTCGAGGATTGGGTCGTCGAGCCGGCGTTTCGAACGGTGCCTGGCGTCGCCGACGTCGTGTCATTCGGCGGACAGGTCAAGCAATATCAAATCGATCTCGATCCTGCCGCGCTTCAGAATTTTGGTATCACGCTACAGCAGGTCGAACTGGCGGTCGCGTCGGCAAACGCGAACGCCGGCGGCGGATATCTCGCGCATGGATACGAGCGCCAGGTCATTCGCGGGGTGGGACTATTTTCGACGGTCGCCGACATCGCGGAGGTTGCGGTGAGCTCGCGCAACGGCATCGCCGTACGTGTTGCGGACCTTGGCAAAGTGCATGTTGGCGGCGCACCGCGCGAAGGCATCGTCGCGAAGGACACCGCGGATGATGTCGTGGAAGGCGTCGTGTTGATGCGCAAGGGGGAGAACGCGCTCGATGTGCTCAAGCTCGTTCGCGACAAGGGAACGCAGATCAACGCGACGATGCTGCCGCGCGGTGTATCACTCGTTCCGTTCTACGACCGCGCGACGCTCGTGCAGCATACGGTCCGCACGATCGAGGAAAACCTCGCGGTCGGCGCGGCGCTGGTCCTGTTGATCCTCGTGGTCTTCCTTGGAGATTGGCGCAGCGCAATCATCGTCGGACTCGTCATTCCGTTGTCGCTGCTCTTCGCGTTCATCCTGATGAACGCCGAACACGTACCGGCGAACCTCATCTCACTCGGGGCCGTGGACTTCGGCATCATCGTCGATGCCGCGGTCGTGATGGTCGAGGCCTTCCTGGTGCGTCTCGCGCTCAATCCGCCGCCGACCGCGGACGAGCTTCGCGTGACGGCGGAGCATGAAGCGTCACCGAATCAACGCCGCAATTTTACGGAGCGCGCGTCGGTCGAACGCCGCCAGTTGCTGGCGAACGTCGCGCAGGGAATGGGACGCCCAATCGTGTTCGCGAAGGCCATCGTGATCACGGCGTTCCTCCCCATCTTCACGTTTCAGCGCGTCGAGAAACGAATCTTTTCTCCGATGGCGTTCACGTTGACGTTCGCGCTGCTGGGATCGTTGCTGCTTGCGCTGACGCTCGTCCCGGTCCTCGCGAGCATGTGGATGCGCGTGGATGCCCACCACGAGAAACCGCGCGCGACGCGGTGGCTCGAGAGTGCGTTTCGCCCGTGCCTCGATTGGACGATGGATCATCGGCGCCTCAGCGTGGGGGCCGCGCTGGTGCTGCTGCTCGGTGCCCTGGTCATGGGAAGCCGGCTCGGGACGGAGTTCCTCCCGGAACTCGATGAAGGGAATATCTGGTTGACGGTGACGATGCCGAGCGGCATCTCACTCGACCGCGCGAAGGATATCGAGCGGCGAATTCGCTCGATCATCCTGCACTATCCCGAAGTCACTCAACTCGTTTCACAACTCGGACGTCCCGACGACGGTACGGACTCCAAGGGCGCGAACAATCTCGAGATCTACGCCGATCTTGCGCCGCGGTCCGAGTGGCGAAACGCGCACGACAAGGACGAGCTCATCGCCAAGATGCAAACCCAACTCTCGGCGATTCCAGGCCTTGATTTCAATTTCTCTCAATACATCAAGGACAACGTCGAAGAGGCGCTCTCGGGCGTGAAGGGCGAGCTCGTGATCAAGATCTTCGGTCCGGACCTGGCCACGCTTCAGCGAAAGGCGGAAGAGGTTCAGCGGGTGGTCGGCCAGGTGAACGGCGTCGCCGATCTTGGCGTCGAACAGCAGTTCGGTCAGCCGCAAGTTCGATTCGAGGCCGACCGAGAGGCGCTCGGGCGCTACGGCGTTTCGGTCGCCGATGTGAGCGACGCCATCGAGACTGCCGTCGGAGGACGCGCGGTGACGCAACTGTTGGAGGGCGACCGGGTGTTCGATGTGCGAATCCGGTACGCCGCCGAAGCGCGAAATAGCACGCAGGCGCTCAATCACCTCACCATCTATGCCAGCGATGGGCGCGGAATACCCTTGGCGAGCCTCGGTCGCATCGTGACCAACGAAGGCGCCTCGCGAATATCCCGAGAGGAAAACGAACGCCGAATCGCCATCAAATGTTCGGTGCGCGGGCGCGACGAAGGAAGCTTCGTCGATGAAGCGCAACGGAGTGTGGCCCGCGCCGTCGTGCTGCCGCCGGGGTATCGCATCACCTGGGGCGGACAGTTCGAGAATCAACGACGAGCAACGGCGCGCCTCGAGATCATCGTGCCTGCCAGCCTGCTGCTGATTTTCATCCTTCTCTTCGCGGCGTTCGGCTCGATGACCTACGCGACGTTGATTCTTGCCAATCTCCCCTTCGCGCTCATTGGCGGCATTGCCATCCTCTGGTTTCGACACATCAATCTCAGCGTGTCGGCAGCCGTCGGATTCATTGCCCTCTTTGGCGTCTCGGTGCAGAACGGTGTCATTCTCGTCACCGAGTTCAACCGCCTCCGCGAAGAGGGACACGATGTGCGGAGTGCCGTTCGACTCGGCACCATGGACCGTCTGCGTCCCGTCGTGATGACGGCGCTCATGGCTGCACTTGGCTTGTTGCCGGCGGCGCTTTCACACGGAATCGGCGCGGAAACGACGCGTCCGTTTGCGTCGGTGATCGTCGGAGGTCTGTTTACCGCGACGGTGTTGACGCTGCTGCTGCTCCCCGTCCTGTACATCGCGTTCCATGAGAACCCGCATGACGAGCTTCCGCGCTAGCGGGGCATCGTCACGGGCGATAGATGACCGACAGCTGTCCCAACGCGTTCCAACGTGTGGTCCCGTTCCAATTGAAGTTGTCGACATGCTCCAGGCCCGTCTTTGCCTCGACATGCACACGCGAATCGCGCGCGCCGGCCGGCGTCCACGACAGCAACGCGCGCGCACGCTTTTCCGCCGGACGATGCAATGTCTGAACGAAGTGGAAGTTAGCGTCGTGCGGCAGAGTGTCGACTGACCCGTACAGATTGCCGCTTCTCACCTCAAATGCGGCTGCGAGCGCGAGCGTTCCCGCCGGACCATCGCTCTCGCGATCGACGGTGACGTAGCCGCCCAAACCACGCGGGCCGAGTGGGTCGCCGAGGATCACGCCTTGTGATTCGACACCGCTCGCGAACTGGTTGTGTGTATAGAAGCGAATCCCCGTCTGCCGATATTCGGCACGCAGGCCGACTCGGCCGCATTCAAAGATGCAGGCGACGGACACGCCTCCAACCCATCCACCGTCTTCGAGCAGGCTGCTGCGAATGCGGCGAACGTCGAAGTCGTCGAGCGCGGTCTCGACGTATGCCTCGAATCCCATCCATTCCGGCAATCTGAGATGGCCATCGAATGCCGCCAGCTTGTTGGAGAACTGATAATTTTTGATCGGCGGAAAGAGATCGATGATGCGTTGCGTGAACGTGCCCGCGGGGGCGCCGTCTCCACCCATTTCGTCGATCAGCCCTCCGCCAAGCTCGAGGTGACGCGATGGCTCGATTGCAACGTGATAGCCTGCGAGTCGCGAGTGGGGAAACACCTGGTGCCCGACGCCGAGGTCGGCGACGAAGAGCGCGGCGCGCGCGGGCCCGGCGATGCGGAGCCAGCCTGGGAGGACGATGGGGCTGTCGTTCATGACGCGCGCGAGGGTCAGCGCCGGACCGTTGTTGGAAAGCAGCAGTCCGCCGTCGGGTTCGGGCCCAAACACGACGTAATCGCGCCCGGCCTCGATTGAGAGATTGCCAAACAGCGTGTTCGCCGCACCGCTCTGGAGCACCAAGGCACGACTCCCGGTCGGGCTCGTCGGCGTCGGCAGCGTGAGGCGCGGGTTGAGCTGAAGAGCGAGCATCGGCCCGAGCGCGACGCCGTGCCACGTTTCGAGCGTCTCTGTAAAGGACTGACCGAGCGGCCGCCCCTCGCGATACGCGACCAGCGGATCGATGGTCGCGTCCAGGCTGCCGTTGGCATCGCCGGGCACCCCGCGCACCGCGCTGTTGAAGAGAGTCTCTTCCGCGGATGCGCGATCGAGCAACGGCGGAGGCACCGCATAGATCGCCAGATCGGCCCGGATGACAGCCGCAGCCCATGACCGCCCGCGATCGAGACGGTCGATGTTGCGCTGTGCCTCATTGAGCATCCTCACAACTTCGCGGCGGCTGTACGGTCGCGATCCCACGACGATCGTGTCGATCAGCCCAACCGCCGCCAAACGCATGATGTCGGACGTGACGCGTTCCGTCGGCGCGACGGTTGGCGTGGCCTGTGCCACGGCGGCCGTCGGGACGGCACAGCAGACGCTTGCGACGCAGACCATCGCAATCGTTACGGCGGATCTCATCGCATCAGTCGAATCAAAGGTACCGCAATGTCACGACGGCGTCCGCGGCCGTTCAACCCCGCAAAGGAAGGTTTGCGGTTCGTTTGCTGTCGTGCCGGGGACGCGGTCGCACTGGGAACTCAGTATTCCACTTTCTGACT
>JBDTAE010000270.1:0-6930 GCA_039924785.1 Gemmatimonadaceae bacterium
CCGCTGCGCGACGATCCCTGCGCCAGGTACGCGGCGTCGTAGCCGCGGGCCTTCAAGCGCGATGCGAGTTGTCTAAAGCCGGCAATCCCGTTGTCCGCGCCGCGCTTGTCGTACCGAATAACGTCGCGAACGGACGGATTGTTCGCGAGCAGCGCCGCCGCCGCGGGTGTGCACACGACGTCGACAGGACCCTGCGCCGCAAGATGGGCGATCAACGGTGTGGTCAACACCATGTCGCCAAGGAACGAGGTTTGTACGACCAGTGACGCGGTCAATACACCTCAGTCGACTTGCAGCACCGCGAGAAATGCTTCCTGCGGAATCTCGACCGACCCCACCTGCTTCATGCGCTTCTTGCCCTCTTTCTGCTTCTCGAGGAGTTTGCGCTTTCGCGTGATGTCGCCGCCGTAGCACTTCGCGAGCACGTCCTTTCGGAGCGCCTTGACCGTTGTGCGCGCGATGATCTTGTTGCCGATCGCCGCCTGAATGACCACCTCGAACAACTGTCGCGGAATCAGTTCCTTCAGCTTGTCGGCGATCTTGCGGCCCCAGTCGTACGACTTGTCGCGATGAATGATCACCGAGAACGCATCGATCGGATCGCTGTTGATCAACATGTCGAGCTTCACGAGGTCGCTCTCGCGATACTCGAGAATGTCGTAGTCGAGGCTCGCGTATCCTCGGCTCACGGTCTTCAACTTATCAAAGAAGTCTAGGATGATCTCGGCGAGCGGAAACTCCCAGTCGAACTCGACGCGCTGGGTGTCGAGGTACGTCATGTTGAGATAGATCCCGCGGCGCTCCGTCCCAAGCGTCATGATCGGCCCGATATACTCGGCGGGCGCCATGATGCGGGCCTTCACGTACGGCTCTTCGATGCGCGCGATGGAGCCGGGATCCGGAAGCTTGGCCGGACTCTCGAGCAGTTCCATCGTGCCGTCGGTGAGATGGATGTGGTACTCTACCGTCGGCACCGTCGTCACGAGGTCGAGATCGAACTCGCGCTCGAGCCGCTCCTGCACGATCTCCATGTGCAGCAGGCCGAGGAAGCCGCAACGGAAGCCGAAGCCGAGCGCCGTCGACGTTTCAGGCTCGTAGTTTAGAGAAGCGTCATTGAGCTTGAGCTTCTCGAGCGCGTCGCGCAGCCCTTCGTACTGTTGCGTGTCCGTCGGATAGAGACCGGCGAACACCATCGAGCGCACTTCCTTGTAGCCGGGAAGCGCCTCGACGTCTTCGCGCGTTGCGTCGAAGACCGTGTCGCCCGCGCGCGTCTCCTGCACGCTGCGCACGTTCGCGACGACATACCCGACTTCGCCCGGTCCGAGTGAATCCGTCGTGACCTGGCGCAGCTGGTTGTAGCCGACTTCAGCGACTTCATATGAGTCGCCCGAGCCGGCCGCGAAGCGCAGCTTGCTGCCTTTCCGCATCGTGCCGTCAACGACGCGCACGCTCGGAATGGCGCCGCGATACCGGTCGTAGTACGAATCGAAGATCAGCGCGCGAAGCGGCGCATCGGGATCGCCCTCCGGCGGCGGCACCTTCTTCACGATCGCTTCGAGCAGTTCCGGAATGCCGAGTCCTTCTTTGGCGCTCACGAGCAGAATCTCGTCGGGATCGGTGCCGATGAGCTGATGAACCTCCTGCTTCCGTCGTTCCGGCTCGGCGCCCGGGAGATCGATCTTGTTGAGGATCGGGATGATCTCGAGGCCGGCGTCGAGCGCGAGGAACAGGTTCGACAGCGTCTGCGCCTGGATGCCTTGCGACGCGTCGACGACAAGAATGGCGCCCTCGCATGCCGCGAGTGAGCGCGAGACTTCATATGTAAAGTCGACGTGCCCTGGCGTGTCGATCAGGTTGAACTCGTAGCTCCGTCCGTCTTTGGCGGCATATGTCATCCGCACGGCGTTGAGCTTGATCGTGATCCCGCGCTCGCGCTCGAGGTCGAGCGTATCGAGGACCTGATCCTTCATTTCCCGTTTCTGGAGCGTGCCGGTGGCTTCGATCAGGCGGTCGGCCAGGGTGGACTTCCCATGGTCGATGTGCGCGACGATGCAAAAATTACGGATGTGATCGAGCTTCAAGGCGCACTCAACTGGAAAACGATGCCGGCGGGAAAGACGCTGTGATGAAATCTAGCGAGTCGCAGACCCCGGGATGCAGGCGTTCCGGGAGGTTGGCACCCTTGGCGGAAGCCGAAGGGCCCGGTCCCGCTCGGCATTCGGCACATCGAGGCTACCGCAACGTCACTTGAGCCGGCAATCCAAGTCCTTTCTCAAACTGGAACGCGTCGACTGTTCACTGTACGCCCAACCACGGCTCGTTTGGATCGTGGTTGCTTGGTGTTGCCGCCGCGCCGTACCTTGCGGTCATGAGTGCGCCCTCGGATACCCATCCTGCTGTCGAGCGGATTGTGATCGAACGATATCGCGCTATGCCGCCGGAGCAGTCGCTTTGCTAGGCGGCCTCGCTCAACCGCGCTCGGGAACGACTGGCGACTGCATGAGCACTTCCTCATCGTCGGTGATCGTGCGTGGCATGACGGAGGACGATCTGACCGACGCCGACCGCATCATGCGCCAGGCCTTCGGCACCTACCTCGGCATGCCGGATCCCTTGGCGTTCATGGGAGACGCCGCGTACGTCTCGCATCGTTGGCACGCCGATCCGAGCGCGGCTTTCAGCGCCGACGTCGACGGCACTCTCGCGGGATCGAACTTCGCCACGACGTGGGGAAGCTTTGGATTTTTCGGTCCGCTCTCGGTCCATCCTGACTTCTGGCAACGCGGCGTGGCGAAACCGTTGATTGCCGCGGTGCTGGATTGCTTCCAGACGCGCGGCGTAATCTCGTCGGGCCTCTACACGTTCGCGAACAGTGGAAAGCACGTCGCGCTGTATCAGAAGTTCGGTTACTGGCCGCAACATCTCATCGCACTGATTAGCCGACCGGTGAAGAGAGCGGAAGCTCGTCCCATCACGACTTTTTCGTCGATGCGAAGTGAAGAGCGGAGCGCCTTGTTGAGCGAGATGCGGGCGCTCACGAGCTCGATTCACGACGGTCTCGACGTGACGTCTGAAGTGACATCGGTCGAAGCACAACGGCTCGGCGACACGGTGACGGTATTCGACGGCAGCTCGCTCGCGGGATTCGCGATCTGTCATGACGGACCAGGCACCGAAGCGGGAACCGGAACGTGCTACATGAAGTTTGGCGCGGTGCGGTCGGGACAGTCCTCTCCAACGCAATTCGAGAATTTGCTGAGCGCGTGCGACGGATACGCGCTCTCGCGGGGTGCGACGAAGCTGACCGGCGGCGTCAATACAGCTCGCGAGCTGGTCTACCGGCAGATTCTTGCGAGTGGATTCACCATCGATCGGCTTGGCGTTTCCATGGTCCGGCCGGCCGATGGCGGCTACAATCGTCGCGACGCGTTCGTGGTCGACGACTGGCGGTGATGGCGTGCGGAGAGCGAAACCTGTGGGGTGATGTCAACGAGGATCGCTGACTCGTACCGGTTTCGCCGCGTCGACCGTCGATCCGCTCCCAAGCTCGCCGTCGACATTTTGACCCCAGCAGTACGCGACTCCCGTCACTGCTACAGCACACGCGTGCCGCGCGCCGGTGCTAATCGCCGCGATCTTGCCCAGTCCGTCGACGAGCGTTGGGGTGGTTGCGCACGGCCGGCCAGTGCACGTGGTCAATCCGGCTGAGGCACCGATCTGGCCATGGTCATTCAATCCCCAGCAATAGGCCAAGGAATCCGCGCCGATCGCGCACGCCGATCTTCCACGAACGCTAATGGCGCGATAGGTCCGCGTTCCCGAGACAGCCACCGGTGTTCTGCTACAGGGGAGTCCGTCGCACACCGTGTTCGTGGCGCCGCCGC
This sequence comes from Gemmatimonadaceae bacterium, assembly GCA_039924785.1. Lineage (GTDB taxonomy): Bacteria > Gemmatimonadota > Gemmatimonadetes > Gemmatimonadales > Gemmatimonadaceae > JAQBQB01. Next base: position 3,885 of record JBDTAE010000270.1, read on the forward strand.
CTAACTCGCCGTAGAGACTCGTCCCCCAACACAGAAGGCGGCCGTCGGTCGTGATCGCGCACGTGCTATTCGCGCCGGCGCTGATCGTCGTAAAGCGATCGGTGCCGGCGACGGGTACCGGAACGCTGCTCGCGTTCGGCGTCCCGTTTCCGAGATTGCCGAGCGTGTTGTCACCCCAACAATACGCGCGTTGTGTGAGCAGAACCGCGCAACTATGCTTTTCCGCGCTGCTGATAGAGATCGCGCGCAACACCGAGCCGCCAGACGCGACCGTATCCGGCACAGTATTGCACGGCGTAGCGCCGCACCCGCCGAGCGGGTTGGGCACACCAAGTTGTCCGTATGTGTCGTCGCCCCAACAGACCGCCGTGTCGATGATCGAAATGCTGCATGTGTAGCCGGCGCCAGCTACGACGGACTTGAAGCTCACGCCATAGAACACCGACGTCGGCGAAAACTGCGGCACCGTCGTTCCATTTCCGATCGCGCCTGCTTGATTGTCGCCCCAACAAAAGAGCTGGCCGTCAAGCGAGGCGCCGCACGTGTGCTCGGAGCCCGCGGTCACCGCACGAAATTGAATTCCACCGATGACCTTCGACGGGATGGTCGATCCCGCCGACGATCCGTTGCCGAGCTTGATGTTCAATCCCGGCGCGGCGCCACCCCAGCAGTACGCGTCGTTCCTGATGGTAATGCCGCAGGAATGCCGATAGCCAGCGGTGATCGATGTCCAGTGCTGCGAGATCACCACCGTTTTTTCGAACGCGGCGGGGGAGAGAATCCCACCGTCGGGAATCGAGACCGCGATCGTCACCGTTCCAGTTCGCCGCGCGACGGCCACTGCGTGGAGCGGGGCGGTCAACCGCATTTGCAAACTCGTATCAGTGGCAATGCCCGGCGTGACGCTGAGGGTCGACGGGTCCGATGACGACCACTGCACCGGAACCCCGGACACCGTATCGCCCGCGGACGTCGTAATTCGAACCGTGAGCGTCGTCGTGTCCGTTTCCGTCAACGTGTCGGGCCACGCAACCGCCTGAATCGTCGCGCTTCGAGACGGCTGTGCCGTATAGTCGGGTGAACACGCGATGCATGCCCATGCGAGAATCACAATCAACGTTCTCTGAGGCGCCGATGCGCGTGTCATGCGTTGGTCATTGCGGATGCACTGCCCAAGAGAGGCCGACGCCGCCCGACGCGCGCGGAAGGTTGGGCGACCGCTCAGGCGTCGCGAAGCGCCACGCGCCGGCCGATGCAAAGAGCAGCACGCGCGCGCCGAGCACCGCGCGAAGGTCGATCCCGCCCCCGCCGCCCAAGGAACTGCCCTGAAGCGGCTGCCAGAACGGCACGTATTGTTGTCCGACGAGGATGCCGCCGGCGTCATACTGTGCGTCGACCTGGCCCAACCCACCTTCGGCGAACGGACTCGCCGTGAACCGGCCGCGCCGGAGGTTTACCGACGCGCCGGCCATGACCGCCACTAGGCTGATGTTGTTCGGCGCGAGGCGCATGACACCGGCATGCCAACTGACATTCGCATTGAGCTGATGTTGTGCCATCACACGACCACTCGGCAAACCTGCCCCGCGGGTCGTTGCCAGCGCCCCGAGGTCGAGCGTCGTTGAGTAGCCGCCGCGCGGGAACGCCGGCGGCGTCAACCCCGGATTCACAAACCCACATTCGTATTCAATTTTCTTCTGTAGCGATGCTCGTCCGGGTCCTGTCGCGCCCGCGAGCGTTCTTGCGCAGAGTTGATCGAGCACAACGTCGATGCGCACCGCATGCGCGCGAGTCTGGTCGAAGGTGAAGACGACCCCAATCACCTCTCCCCACTGATTGAACAACGCGCCGCCCGAGTCACCGACGTCGACGGATGTGCTATGAAAGACAACCTCACTCGGATCGCGACCCTCGAACAGTGGAACCTCCGGCGTCGACTCCCAGCAGCGGCCGCCCTGGCACCCGACGGTCTGGAGAGGATCTCCCAAGACAAGACGCTCGACGTTGCCCAATCTGCCGCGCAACGTGGCGGCCGTGACTGCCGCCACGCGCCCCGCGACGCGCGGCACTTCGAGAAAGACGAGATCGAGCGTGCTGTCACGATCGGGCGGATAGACCCGGTACGCATGAAAGCAGTTTCCGTCACCCACCGAGAATTGAACGCAAATGCTGTCCTGCGACGGCGCCGCCAGCTCAAGGAGAACGTGTTTTGCCGATGCGATGTACAACGCGCTGTCGGTGACCGCGACGACGACACCCGCGCCACCGAACGGAATCAACTCGCTCCCGGTGCTCACTCGATGGGTTCCGGAAATTTTGACGACGACTGCACGCGTTACAGCGTCGACCGTGTCGGCCTGCGCCGCGAGCGGCGACGCGCAGGTCATGAGCGCAGCGCCGATCGCAAACGCGCGACCACTCATGCGCTCGGCCGCCGCCACCAGCGCACAATCGCGAACACGGTTCCGAGCGCCCAGACGATCGCTGACCATACGAGGACGACAGTATGTCGGGCACGAACGTAGTCGAAAAGCAAGGGTTTCAGATTTCGCCGCGATTGCTCGTTGACGGACCACGCCTGACGCACGCTGCCGTGAAAGCTCATTGCAAGCCCGCGCGGAGTGATTTGTATCGCGCTCATCTCACCATCCACGCCGTCGAGCTCGACCCAGGTGTCACCTCCAAGCTTTATCATAGAACTATCAACGGACGGAAAGTTGATGGTTCCTTCATGGACCGCCGACACCGGCTTCGGCAATCCATCCGGAAGCTTGGCCGTCGGCGACAGCTGAAAGAGTTCGAGCGTATCGATCCGCGCGACAGCGGTGAGCCCCCGTTGAGTCGTCGAGTCGACCGGGAGCGTTCGAAGCGCAACCCCGCCGGTGCCATACCAGAGCGTCGCACTGCCATCGCGCAACGACATCATCCGCTGAATGTCGCCGCGCAGATCTATTGGGCCGCTGAGCTCCAGCTTGATGCCGCCGGGTTTTGCGTCGGTGGAAAGCGTCAGTTCGCCGTCGTCGTCGCCGAGTCGCACGGGTTGATG
>JBDTAE010000271.1:0-15231 GCA_039924785.1 Gemmatimonadaceae bacterium
GCCGAAAACAGCGGACGCGTGAGCTCGAGATAGTGCTCCGACGCGGGCAACACCTCGTGCTTCTGATTTTGAGCGCTCAGTGTCGCCGCACACATCAACGCCACCGCCGTCGATCCAACAATCCTCATGGTTTCGTTCCCCGCTTGAGAAGCTCGGCCACAGCGGCGTCGAGCTGCGAATCATGGCCCGTATAACTCTCGCCAACCGGACGCTGCACGAGCACGTCCACCTGACGCGGGTGCAACTCCATGTCCTTTCCGTTCTGATCGGTGATCCGCTCGAATGGCATGCGAACGGTCGATGTTCCGTCGAGGAGGCCAACGTCCGACGTAAAGATGATCCATCCCGCGGTCGGTTCGCCAACCACCAGGCCCAGTTTGAGTGACCGATACCCTTCCGTGAAATCCTCGGCGTCGGACAGCGAGTGCATGTTCGTCACGAGCACCGTTGGCTTTTCCAGCGCGCGCTGACCGACGACCGACCGGCCTGACACGGTCGCAAAGTCGCGCGGGGTGAATTGCAAATACGGGCGCCGGGCGAATACGTCGATCGCGTATGGGTTGACGAATCCGCCGTTGTTGTTGCGGATGTCGATGACGACGCCGTCTTTACCGCGGTTCTCGGTGTCGAGATCGAGGTAGAGCTGGGTCAGCGATCCGGCGCCCATGTCGGCCATGTGCACGTACCCGAGCTTTCCGTTGCTGATCTTGGCGACGTACGCTCGTCGTCCTTCGACCCAGTCGCGATAGCGAAGCGCCCGCTCGGTCACTTGATTGACCGGACGAATCGCGACCTCACGAGGCGATGAGCCGTCGGCGCTCCGACTGACCGATAGCGCGACGCGCCGATTCGTCTTGTAGGTGAGCAGCGAATCCAGGTTGGTCGTGCCGTCGATTTTTGCGCCGTCGACGCTGAGAATGAAGTCGCCGACGTTGACGCCCGAAATCGCGGCCGGACTGAGTGCGAGCACGTCATTGACCTTCAACTTTCCAGTTTGCTCATACGCCGATCGGTCGAATCCGACCCCAAGCCGCCCGACGTTCGCCTGCGGTGAGAAGCTCGGGCCGTTGACTCCGGAGTGCGACGCGTTGAGCTCGCCGACCATGAACCGCATGATGCGGCGCAGGTCTTCGGTCGACTGGGCGCCCGCGGCATATGGTTCGTATTCGGCTTCAGTCGCCTTCCAGTCGACACCGTTCATGTTCGCATCGAAGAAGTTGTCGGCGAGCGTGCTCCACGCTTGGTGAAAGACGGCGAGCTTCTCTTTCGAGAAATCGACGTCGAGCTCGGCGGTGACGTTGATCGGGCGCACCTGCCTCGATTCCACGTTGATGACGTTGATGCGACCGTTCTCGAGGTAGTACACCTCCTTACTATCCGCGGTGAACTGCGCGTTCGCCTTTCCGCCCGGTGTCGAGGTCAGCTGTCGCGCAACCGTCGGTCCGTTTCCCAGCTCGTTGAGCGAATACGTGTACAGATTCTGTTGACCGGCGGCCGCGGCGCTCAACAGCGCGATTTTGGCGTCGGGACTGATGACCACAGAGCGCGCGTCGACACCGACGGGAAGGATGGAGAGGCGCTTTCTAATATCCTCAAAGACAATCTGCGTATTTCGCGGACGTCCTCGCGCGGAATCGGCGCGAGCGGCGGCGGTGTCGCGTTGCGGCGGCGTCTCGACCGGCGCGGGATCCGTCGGAATTCCAGGCCGAGTCGGCGTCTGGAACAGATCGCGGAACTGATCCTCGTGGAATCGCGGCGTGCGGGGAATGAGATCGACGCGTGAGATCTGCGCTTCCTCGGTGCGTTGCGAGCTGTCGAACAGCAGATAGGTGCCGTCGGGACTCCACGCGATGGAGCCGCCGAACGCATCGGGCAGGTAGGCGAGCGGGCGTGCTTCTCCTCCGGCGAGAGCCACCACATACGGATTCTGAAAGGCGCCCTGCCCGGCGTTTCGGTATGCGATCCACTTTCCGTCGGGCGACCACGCAATGGCGCGGTCAGGCAGGAACGGCGGGCGATTGAGCTCGCCGGTTGCGAGGAGTCTGTCCTGTTTCGTCGCGACGTCGATCACGCGCAACTCCTTGGCGCCGCGCATGAAGGCGATCGTCTTTCCGTCGGGCGACCAGGTGGGATCGATGTCGTTCTTCGGTCCGTCGGTCAGTCGTGTTTCGACGCGCGAACCGAAGTCGTACGCATACAAATGGGCGGGGCCGTCGCGACTCGACACGTAGACCAGGCGACGGCTGTCCGGCGCCCAACGCAGCTCCGCCTCGAGCTCGGGCGTGCTTGTGACACGCGTCGCCTCGCCGCCCTCCTTGGCGTTCGCCGCAAAGACGTCGCCGCGCGCGGTGAACGCAATCTTCTTTCCGTCGGGCGACAGCGCGAGCCACTGAAACCCAGTTGTGAGAGTTTGATGATCGACGGCCGGCGTCGGCGCAGCGCCTCGAAGGGTGATCGGGACTCGCGCGGCCTTGCCCGACGCGACGTCGAGCGACCACACGCTGAAATCGCGCTCGAAGACGATGGCCTTTCCGTCGTACGCGATCGTCGGCCAGACGAGTCGACCGTTCTTGAATGACGTGAGCTCCCGCGCGTCGCCGCCGGAGACCGGTTTCGACCACAGGTTTTCCGAGCCGCTTTTGTCGGATACGAAGTACAGCGTTTTCGCATCGGCGCTCCACATCGGCCACGCGTCTCGCGCGTCGTCTTTAGTCACCGGTTCGTACCGCGGCGTGGCGCCGTCGAAATGCGCGAGCCAAATCTGGCTCTCGTCGATGTGGCTGTGACCCTTTCGCCACCAGTCGCTGACCGTGCGTCCCGTGCCGGTGAACGCGATCGTATTCGGGTCGGCGGGTGAAGGCGCGCTCCAATATTCTTGCGTGAATCGATCGGCGCTCACTGCCATGGGTGTTCCGCCAGTGGCGCGCACACGGAACACGTCGTTCATGCCATTGACGTCCTTGCTCCCCGACGAGAAGTAGAGCCACGATCCATCGAGCGACCACGCGTCCAGCTGCTCCGTCGCATCGTCGAACGTGACGCGCTTCAACTCACCCGTCGCGAACGTCAGCACATAAATGTCGCCGTTGCCCGTGCGCGTCGACATGAATGCGAGCCGGGTTCCGTCGGGCGAGTACAACGGCCGCGAATCGTACGCGGGATGCGAAATCAACAGACGGGCTTCTCCCCCGCCAGCGGGAACAGTCCAGATGTCGCCACCCGACACGAATGCGATCTCACGGTGATCGGGTGAGATCGCCGGCTCGGACATGGCCGCCTTGGGAACGACGGGCGGAAAGATCGACGCGGGTTCCGGCGCCGGCCACAGGGCGATTGCACCCCCGGCGAAGACGGCGGCGCGGGCAGAATTGATGAGACTCACGAGTACCAGACCTGTGACGGGAACACGCAAATGCCGGAAGACCGCCTGCTACGTGCGACGGTCGCTGAGCGGAGTATCTTATAGCGGCGACTACGCTCGCCGCGAGCCATCCTGCCTCTTCCAAACACTCCCATGCGGCCGTCGCGTTTCGCCTGGCTTGCCATGAGCGCCGCCGGTTTCCTCGGCGCCTGCCGCCAGCAGGCATCTTCGGACACACGAACGGGTGATTCGCTCTTCACCGCGCTGAAGCCGCGACTTCCCACCGGCGTCAAGCTCGATCCCGCGGCTCCGCTCGCCACCGTGGGACCAATGCCGCTGACGATGCGGGTCGCGCCGGAGGGCGATCGGGTCGTCCTTTCCCTCGGCGGCTATCGCGAGCAAGGCATACAGGTGGTCGACGCGACGAGCGGAAAGGTTCTGCAGACCTTGCCGCAAGCGTCGGCATTCGTCGGCCTCGCGTTCTCACCCGACGGACGCACCTTGTATTCGTCGGGCGGAAATCAGGACGTAGTATACCGATACGATTGGGCCAATGGACGCGCGGCGTTTCGCGACAGTATTTCGCTCGGGCCGCGCACCGGCCGTGGGAACAACGGCACGCGCTATCCCGCGGGCCTCGCGCCGTCGCCCGACGGCCACTTTCTGTACGTTGCCGAGAATCTCAGCGATTCGCTCGCGGTCATAGATCTCTCATCTAGGCAGATCGTTCAGCGATTTTCCACGGAGCGTTATCCGTACGACGTCGTCGTCGACAAGGCCGGCGCCGTCTACGTTTCGGCGTGGGGCGGCTATACTGTCTCGGCGTTCACCACCCGGAGCGGACCGACGCCGTTGCAAGCCGACGGTCGCATCGCCGTCGCCCGCCATCCATCCGCCCTCGCGCTGAATGCGGACGGAACCCGGCTTTTCGTCGCGTCGGGAAGCACCGATCACGTGGCGGTGATCGATACCAAGCGCAAGCGAGTGATCGCGCGGCTGCTCGATCCTCCGCCCGCCGGACCGCGAGAGGGCGCGACGCCGAACGGGCTGTCACTCTCCTCCGACGGAACACGCCTCTTCGTCGCCGAGGCGGACGCGAACGCCGTTGCCGTGTTCGATTTGACCGCGGCGACGTCGAACGTCGCGTCTGCCACAGGCACGGACGCGCTGTCGGGAAGAATTCCGAGCGGTTGGTACACGTGCGCGCTAGTGCAAGTTGGGAGCGACCTTCTCGTCGCGAGCGGAAAGGGGCGCGGCAGTGTTGCAAACTTGAAAGGACCGACGCCGCGCGCGTCCGGCGGCACTCCGGCAATGCGCGGACCGCAGTACTCGCTCGCGCTCATCGACGGCGGCTTGATGCGCGTGCCACTCGCCGACACGCGCGGCGATGCGCTGGCAAAATTCACCACGCGTGTCGCGGTGGCCAATGGATGGAATGGTCCGTCGCGCCTGCATCGCTACCCGCGGTTCGAGCACGTGATCTACATCATCAAAGAGAATCGTACGTACGACCAGGTTTTCGGAGACGACCCGCAGGGCGACGGCGACTCGTCGCTCGTGTTCTTCCCGAGGGCGATCTCGGCGAACCATCATGCGCTCGCCGATCGCTTTGGGCTCTTCGACAGATTCTTCGTCAACGCCGAGGTAAGCCCCGACGGCCACAACTGGTCGATGGCGGCATACGCGACCGACTATCTCGAGAAGACGGTTCCGTCGAACTACTCACAGCGCGGCCGTTCGTACGATTACGAAGGCCTCAACCGCGGCGCCGGATTGCGCAGCGTTCCCGAGGACGACGTCGCCGAACCAGCGGACGGATATCTCTGGAACCTCGCCGAGAAGAAAGGCATCACCTTCCGCAACTACGGCGAGTTCGTCGTACCGAGCGGTCGTGACCCCGGCGATGCGCTGCCGGCGGGCTATCGCGGCAACAAGCCGTTCTTGTTCTCTCATACCAATCCTCTGTATCCCGGTTTCGATCTCGCGATTCAGGATCAGCATCGGGCCGACATCTGGATCGACGAGCTCAAAACGTTTTCGGCGAAGGACAGCATGCCGGCGCTCGAGATCGTCCGATTGCCGAACGACCACACGTCGGGGCTCACCGCGGGATCGTATGCGCCACTCTCCGCATTCGCGGACAATGATCTCGCCCTCGGCCGCATGATCGAGGCGCTGTCGAAATCACCGTTCTGGAAGAACACGGTGGTCTTCGTGCTGGAGGACGACGCGCAGAACGGCGCCGATCACGTCGACGCGCACAGGTCGACAATGCTGGTGATCTCGGCGTACAACCGGCCGGGCGCTATTCATCGATTCGTGAATACGACCGACGTGCTTCGCACCATCGAGGAGATTCTCGGCCTCGACTCGATGTCGCAGTTCGACTATTTCGGGCGTCCCTTGCGGGACATCTGGACGAGCGACGCCGATTTGCGACCCTACTCCGCGTTGACGCCGGCCGTGTCGCTCGACGAACGAAATCCGCGCGGAACCCGTGGGGCGCGCGCGTCCGCGAAGCTGGATTTCGGCGTGGAAGACGCCGCTGACGAGACGGCGTTCAACGACATTTTGTGGCGTGCCATTAAGGGACCGAACGTACCGTATTCTGCGGTGCGGCGCGCGTCAGCGCGCGACCTGCGCATCGAGCCGTAGAATCAGGTCTTGTGCCGGAAGATGATTCGGCCGCGCGTGAGATCGTAGGGAGAGACTTCGATCGTGACACGGTCGCCGGCGAGCACGCGGATGCGGAAGCGGCGCATGTTGCCGCCAAGTGTGGCGAGCACGTTGTGTCCGTTGGTCAACTGAACCCGAAACGTGGCGTTCGGCAGTACTTCTGTCACCTGTCCTTCCAACTGAATCGGTTCTTCTTTGGCCATGAAACCTCGGTTAGTGGTCGGGGGAGAGCCACGGAAGTATAGGGCTTGCGCCCGCTTGGAGCAAAAGGCGCGGGTTCATGGCCCAGTCCCCGACGACAACCGCTTCTCAATACGGGTTCGAGAGGCGGTTCCAAGCGCTATGGCTTCTTCTTCGTTTTGTCGACGTTGTTGCCGATCACGCCGCCCAAAATTCCGCCGACCGCGCCGCCAATGAGGCCGCCCTTGACCTTGTCGTGGCTCGTGCTGGCACCGAGAACGACGCCGGCAACCGCGCCAATCGCAGCGATTGAGGACGTCTTTTTCATTGGAGTCTCCGGAAGGGGGGGCGCGAAGCGATAGCGCCTTGCTGCTGCCCCCAATGGTAAAGCACGCTCTGTGCCACCTAAATGGATTGCCAGACGCCTTGCGCGCGCGGGGATCGGCGTCCTGGAGGGTTCGCAACAGGGACCGACACCTCAGCTCTTTGCTCGCCATGCGATTCGTCGATCGCGACGAGCACTCCGGCGATGTCCGCGACGTTGGTCGCTGCGTGGTCTCGAGTTGCGAGAATCGGAGCGACCGCGACGACGCGAACGTCTTGTCGCCGCGAGACGGTCGACGTAGACGAGAATCAAAATTATCGAGATCGCAATGGTCGTCGCCGAGAAACGCGGACGCACGGTGTTGAAGATGCGCGGCTCCGTGCACGACCAAAGCATTCGGTAAGTCACGATGGATAAGGGCGGAATTCACCTCGGTCGACCGTTCCGCCACGTAACCGGCATTTTGGCAGGAACGCCGGTGCACGTTTTCACTGTCCGATCTCGAGCGAATCCGGAGCGGACTCGACGAAGGATAGTCGAAGCATAGTGCGCCCGTGGGTGAACGCAGCGGTGGCGGCGACGCGAGGTCCTCGTGAAGGCGGACCTCGTGACCACAGCGGGGTATTATAAAACATGAAAATCCCGTCTCGCACGTTTCGATTTGCGCTCATTGCCGCGCTCGCCGTCACCGGCGGACGGACGGCAGCCGCGCAGAATAATCAGCGCGGCCAACCGACGACGCCAATTTCGCCGGCAGATTTTGCAAAGCTGCGATGGATGGAAGGCTCGTGGAAAGGGACGGCCGCAGGCGAAACTCCCATTATCGAGCGAGTTCACTTTGCCAATGATTCGACGATTGACGTCGCGTTCTTTGCGGACTCGCTGAGCGGCAGACAAACGGGCACGGCAAAGGTGAATCTCTCAGTCGGCCGAGTCTACTACACGCTGGGCCCGGGGCGCTGGGGTGCGACGCGCGTCGACGCAAACGGCGCGTACTTCGTGCCGCAGGTGAACGCGCACAACACGTATAGCTGGGTCTACCAATCGAACGACGCATGGACTTCAACCATGCGGACTGGCGTGGGCGGAAAAGATCGCATCACCACGTACCAGATGCAGCGGATCCCGTAGCGGGTCGCTGACAATCCGCCGAGTCCGCTGGCGCGGGAAGTGGGTGCGTCCCTTGCACAGACAGCGTACTGATGAGCGATCGTCGTCAGACGCCTGATCGGCGCGAGGAGGGAAAGGCGGGTCGCCGCGCGCTTGTGAAGAGCGCCGCGAGGCGCTGGTTCCACATCGTGGGCCGCGACCTGGTGGCGGTCGCGGTCGCCCTTGGTGCGATCGACTTCGCGGTGCAGCACGCCCATCCGATCTTCGCCGACCAGCCCACGATCGCCGCGAGCTTGGCGAAAGCAATTCTGCCGGTGCGCATGCTCCTGCCGAAGGAGAAGGCCGACTCGGCGCGCGTGGCGCATCTCGTCGCGTCTCCGCAGTTCTCGCGCGACCGCCAAGCGTTCGCCGCGGATCTCGTCGGCACCAGGCGAATGGATTCGGCGCGCGCGGATTCCATCTCGTACTACGCGGTCCGCGAGGCATACGCCAACGGCATTCCGCCGGCCGTCGTCTTTGGCGTGATGCTGACCGAGAATGCGCTGTTTGCGAGCGGCGCGATGTCGAACGTCGGCGCCGTTGGACTCATGCAGGTGTATCCGAAGGTCTGGCTCAAGGCCCTCAGCGCCAAGTTCGGCAGCGACCTCGCGACGGATTCAACAAACTTGAAATACGGTATTTATATCCTCGGACACTATATCAAGTCCGACTCGGGGCGTGTCACGGCCGGTAACCTGAGCAAGGGTCTCCTCCACTACAACGGATGCGTGCACGGCGCGAACACGAAGAATTGCCACGCGTACCCGACGAAAGTAAAGACGTACGTCGAGCGGCAGGGATCGTCAATCTGCGGGGACAAGGGATTCTACGCCTGCATCGCCAATCGCTTCATCGCGGGCCTGCTCGGGAAAACCGAGGGCGGCTGACGGCTACTCGAAGCGAAGCGCTTCGATCGGATCGAGGGACGACGCGCGGCGCGCGGGCCACACGCCGAAGACGACGCCAATCCCCGCCGCGAACACGAACGCGAGACCGATCGACGTCACACCGATCACCGTCGACCAGCCGAACGAATCGCGCAAGATCACCGCCCCGCCAACTCCGGCCGCGATCCCGACGATTCCGCCGAGCACGCAGAGTGTGATGGCTTCGACAAGGAATTGCATGAGAATGTTTCGGCGCGTCGCGCCAAGGGCCTTTCGGATTCCGATCTCGCGCGTGCGCTCGGTGACCGACACGAGCATGATGTTCATGATGCCAATGCCGCCGACGAGCAGGCTCACGGCAGCGATCCCGGCGAGCAGGCTCGTGAACACCTGGGTGGTTTCGCTCAGCGTTGCCAGCAAATCGGCCTGGTTGCGAATACGGAAATCATCGGGGTCACCGGGGCGCAGGTGGTGCGATCTGCGCATCGCGAGCGTGATCTCGATTGTCGCCTCCGGAATGTCCGCCTCGCTCGTCGCGAGCGCAAAGAGATCGTCGATCCTGTCCGTCTTGAAGAGACGGAATCTGCCGGTGCCGAAGGGAATGAAGATCTGATCGTCGGGACTCCCGAAACCCGCGCCCGCACCCTTTGCCGCCAGCGTTCCAATCACCTCGAACTGCATTCCGCCCACTCGCGTTTTCTGACCGATGATCGCGTCGGGATTGGCGACACCAAGCTGCGTCAGCGCACCGGCGCCGAGCACGACGACCCGCTGACGGCCGATGTCTTCGCCCGAGGTGAAGCTCCGGCCGCGGTCGATTTCGAAATGTTGAACCTGCAGGAAATTCGGCGTGGCGCCCACGACTTTCAGGCTCGCGTTCTTCGACCCCCATTGCAGTTGGAGATCTTTGTCCTGCTGCGGCTCGACCGCGAGCACGTGAAGCGCTCGCTCGTTGATCGCGTCCGCGTCGGCGACGGTGACCTTCTTTCGAATATTCGTCTGCACGCCCGCGTTGCGAACCCAAGTCGCGTCGATCCGCAGCGCGGTCGTTCCGAGCTTGGCGATTCGATCGCGCACGGACTTCTGCGCGCCGTCACCGAGCGCGATCATCGCGATCACCGCCGCGATCCCGATGACGATGCCGAGCATTGTCAGCAACGAACGAAGAAGGTTCGATCGAAGCGCGGCAATCGCGATCCGAACCGTTTCGAAGCTCATCGCTCGGCCGGAGGAAGAACACGTCGGATCATTTATCGAATGTACCGCGCGGAACCTGTCACCCCGGTTACGACATGCTCGAGCAAGATCACGACTCGCTGATGACGACCTTTCCGAACGTCGAGTTGCTGGCCAGATGCGCGTGCGCCGCGGCGATTTCGCCGAGTGGAAACACGCGATCGACGGTCGGTCTGAGAATTCCTTCTTCGAGCAGCGGCACGACGTCGCGCGCGAATGCGGCGGTGGCCGCCCGCTTCTCATCGATGGAGCGGGAACGAAGAACGGTTCCGCGCAACGTGAGACGCTTGCCGAGGACGAGCCCAACGGGAATCGTCGCGCTCCGGCCCGCGACGGTGCCGATCAACATGATGCGCGCTTTCGGCGCGGATGCGCGAATACTCGGCTCGAGGTATGGTCCGCCGACGAGGTCGAGCGTGATGTCGATTCCCTTTCCACCCGTGAGTCGTTCAACCGCCGCGACGATGACACCGGGATCGTCGACGACGAGAATTCCGTCGGCCAATCCGAACTCCCGCGCGCGTTCGAGCTTGTCAGCCGTCCGCGCCGTGCCGTAGGGCGTGGCGCTCCACGCGCGCGCCAGCTGCACCGCGGCGAGCCCGACGCCGCTGCCGACGGCGTGGATAAGAATATCCTCATGACGGCGCACGCCGGCCTGCGTCACGAGCGCGTCGTGCGCCGTGATGAATGCTTCGGGAATGGCAGCCGCGTCCGTCCACGAGAGATGATTCGGCACGCGCGCGATCGTACGCGCGTCCGTCACGAGATACTCGGCGTTCGCGCCGCCGCCGACGATGCCGAACACGCGATCGCCTTCAATCCATTCTCCGGCATCGGCGCCCGCCGCGACGACCTCGCCCGCGAACTCCATTCCGGGAATGTCAGGAGGCGAGCCGGCCGGCGCTGGGTAATGCCCCTCTCGCTGCAGCAAGTCCGCACGATTGAGTGCCGACGCATGCACGCGCACCAGCACCTCGTTCGCCGCAGGCACCGGGATCGGACGTTCTTGCACTTCGAGAACCTCTGGACCGCCGGGACGCGTGATCACGACAGCGAGCATGTTGTGAGAGGCTAGCGGCGAATGGCTGCGCGTCAAGGAACGATCGCCGGCGGGCCCACCATGATCGCGGGGACGTTAAGCTCCCTCATCAGCCCGTTGAATGCCGCAAGGTCGGAATTCTCCGCGGTTTTCAGCCGCGCGAGGTGGACGTCCACTTTCGGTGCGATGTCGCGATAGATGGCGCCTTCCTGCGACGTCGGGGCGGCATCGGCGCTCTGCACCATGCCGGCCAACGAGAGCAGCATGTTGTAATATCGAATCGGGAAGTGAAGCGTGATCTCGTCGGCGTGCGAGTGAATTTCCACCAGCGAATCGCGAATCGACTCAAGAGTCGCGCGCACCGGTTTCGCGGCGTCGGCGACACGCTTGGCGTACGGCTGGTTCTTCGTGTCGGACACCCGTTCGTCCAAGGCGTGCTCGAGATCGAGGATTCTCTGAACCGCGTCCGACAACTGGTTCGTCTTCGCCTGTACCTGCAGCGCCAGCGCCAGTTGCGCTTCGTATTCCGCTTGCATCGTCATGACGCGAGGGTCGCCGCGCACCACGAACGGTTGCGTCAACGCGCGGCCTCCGGCCGTGAGCCGAACGCTATAAACGCCTGGGGCGAGGAACGGCCCGCGCGTCGAACCTTCATCGTTGACCACGTCCTTCACCTGCCGCGTATCCGGGTAGTGAAGATCCCAGACGAACCGATTCACGCCGGCGCGCGCGGTGACAACCGAATCACTCGGGACGAACGAGAGCGTGTCGTCCTCGAAGGGACGAGAGCCGCGCGCGCGAACGTACGCCGTGTCTTTCGGCTCATGGGGTGCCTCGCTCGAGAAATGGCGGATGACCCTTCCATTCGCGTCGAGGAATTCGAGCGTGACGCTGTCGCGCGGGTTCGGCGCGTTCTTGAACCAGTAGTCGACGATCACGCCCGCCGGCGGATTTTGACCCGCGGTTTCCGTCGCTCCAGACCCGCCAGCAAATCGAATCGCCGTATCAGGCGCAAAGAGGTGTGTGCCCGCCGCGCGAACGCTATCCGTGAGCTGACGCAGCGATGAGATGTCATCGAGCGTCCAGAGACCTCGACCGTGCGTCGCGACGATGAGATCGCTGCCATGAATTGTCAAATCTCTAACGGACGCGCGGGGAAGATTGAGCTGGAGAGGTCGCCAATGCGCGCCGGCATCGACTGAGAAATAAATGCCCGTCTCCGTGCCGGCGTAGAGCAGCGCGCGGCGGACGGGATCCTCGCGGATGGTGCGCGTGTACGCGCCGTGGGGAATCCCCGCAGAGATCGCGGTCCAGGTCTTTCCGTAGTCAGTCGTCTTGAAGAGGTACGGCTTGAAATCATCGAGTTGGTACCTATTCGCCGCGACGTACGCCGTTCCTGCGTCGAAATGCGACGCCTCGATGATGGATACCCGCGTGAACTTCGCGCCGAACGGCGGACTGACGTTCGTCCACGTCGCGCCGCGGTCGCGAGAGACGTGAATGAGGCCATCGTCCGAGCCCGCCCACAATACATCGGCACTGATCGGGCTTTCAGAGAATGCGAATATCGTGGCGTACCATTCCGTGCCCGTCATATCGTATGTGATCGGCCCGCCGACCGGACCCAGCGTCGCGGGGTCGTGTAACGTTAGATCGGGGCTGATCGCTTCCCAGCTGTCGCCGTCGTTCGTCGACCGAAAGACGCGATTGGCAGTCGTGTACAGCACCTTGGGGTCGTGCGTCGAGTAGACGATGGGATACGTCCACTGGAATCGGTTCGGCACATCGCGCGCGGCGAAGCCGTCGTAATTGTTCAGCCACACCGAGATGTCTTTCGATTGCTTCGTGCGCGTGTCGTATCGCGTCATGGTCCCGGTGTACGTCCCCGCGATCACGACGCTCGGATTGCCCGGCTTTGGCGCGATATACCCCGACTCACCGCCGCCGACGGGATACCAGTCGCTCGGCCCGATGGTGCCGTCGTCAGACCGGCTGACGATCGACACCGTCGTGTTGTCCTGCTGCGCGGCGTAGATGCGGTATGGCCACTGGTCGTCGGTAATGGCGTGATAGAATTGCGCCGTCGGCTGGTTCAGTTCCGTTGACCAGACGGATCCTCCGTCGAAACTGATCGTCGCGCCGCCGTCGTTGCCGCTGATCATGCGGCGATTGTCCCTGGGATCGATCCACAGCTCGTGCGTGTCGCCATGCGGAAGGCGCAAGCGATTGAACGTGTGACCGCCGTCGGTCGACTTCCACGTCGACAGGTTCATTACGAATATCGTGTTCGTGTCGGACGGGTCGGCCGTCACACTCCCGTAATACCAGGGCCGCACCATCCATTTCTGATCGCCGTTCGTCCGCTGCCAGCTCGCACCCGCGTCATCCGACCGGAAGATTCCACCGGTGGAATCCTCGGGCGACGCTTCGATGTTCGCGTACAACCGCTGCGCATTCGCCGGCGACACCGAGATGCCGATACGGCCAACGCGATTTGGCGGCAGCCCTCGGTTGAAAGTGATTTCGCGCCACGTGTCGCCACCGTCCGTCGACTTCCACAATCCGCTCCGTCCGCCGCCCGCGGTGAATCCCCACGGCGACCGTTGCATGTGCCACATCGCGGCGTAGAGAATTCTTGAATTGGCCGGATCCATCGCGAGGTCGATCGCCCCGGTCGAATCGTCGACGAACAGCACGCGCTCCCACGCTCGGCCGCCATTGAGCGATCGATAGACGCCGCGCATTGGATTCGTGCCGCTGGCGTGACCCATCGCGGCAACGAACACACGATCAGGAACGTGCGGATCGACGACGATCCGCGCGATATGCCGCGCATCGTCAAGGCCGAGCGAGCGCCAGGTTTTCCCGGCGTCGGTGGATCGGTACATGCCGTCCCCGTATGTCCAGTCTTCGCGCAGGTCAGCTTCGCCGCCGCCAACGTAGATGACGTTCGGATCGGAGGCGGCAATTGCAATCGCGCCAACGGATGAAATGTTGGACACGCCGTCGGTGATGTTGGTCCAGCGCGCGCCGCCGGTCGTCGTCTTCCAGACGCCGCCGTTCACCGATCCGAAATAGAAGACGTCGCGGTTCACCGGGTCGCCGGCCACCGCGACTGCGCGTCCACCGCGGAATGGACCGACCTCGCGCCATCGCAGGCCGCGCAATTCGCGCGGGCCCCCTGCGTACCGCGTGCTGTCGATCGATGCCGGCGCCGGCCGTTGCGCCGACAGCGAGGAGGCCACGAACGCTGTCACCAGCACGACTGCTGAAGGCTTTAGCATATTTGAATGACGTGCGGAGTGGATGTTCGCGAGTGCCCTGCGTTACCGAAGCAACTCTGTGTTTGCGCCGACGACGGTCGGCGCGCTCGCCATGCCCGTGGCGCCGACGGCAGTGACCGCAATTTCGTCGGGGTCCACGGTTCCGAACGCGCTCGCCGCCAGTCGCCCGTCCCCCGCGGGCCGAAGCGACGATGCCCATACGCCGGCGCGTCCCCTCGTTTGAATCAACCACCAACGGACGTCCACGGTATCGCCCGGCGTGATGCTGAACACGATCGCGCCATCCTTGCTCACGATGGACACCTGTGGCGACGCCGGCGCAGTGCCTCCAAGCCACGGAAACGCGGGCACCAACGCGAGCCGTCCATACGCATCTGCCAGGGTCGCGCCCACTAAATCATGCTCGGCAAAGAGCGCCGACAGGCGGAAATGTACCTCGCCGGACGGATCGCCGGTGCCTGCGCGCGAGTCGCGGATGAATGCGAGTTGGTTCCGGATCTCGCCCACGGGCCACGGGTCGCGCCCGCCGTAGATATGAGCGTCGTACAATCCGGGCCAGATGTATCGTCCGCGAGGATTCTCTGAACGCCACCAAGCGTCGAGCGCGCGGAAGCGATCCTCGGTTCCCCCAACCTGCCAGTACAGCTGCGGCACCAGGTAGTCGAGCCATCCTTCGCTCAGCCACCGTTTGCTGTCGGCGTAGAGCTCACCGTACGCGTCGAGTCCAGTGATGCCGCGCGGCGTTCCCGATCGCCAGATACCAAACGGACTGATGCCGACGAGCGTTGCGGGCTTGAGCGCCTTCGTGCCGGTGTACAGCGCATGAATGAAATCGTCGATGTTGGCGCGTCGCCAGGCATCGCGATCGGTCCAGCCTTTTGCTTTTCCGTACTTCACCCAACTCTTGTCGTCGGGAAACGGAATCTCGCGCGTCTGCCGCACGCGCTTGCCATGCACGCGACGCGTAATCGTATTGACCTCGCGATACGGATAGAAGTAGTCGTCGATGTGAATGCCGTCGACGTCGTATCGTTTGACCACGTCGAGCATCGTCGCGAGCACGTAGTCGCGCGCGGCGGGAATGCCGGGATCGA
>JBDTAE010000272.1:0-14627 GCA_039924785.1 Gemmatimonadaceae bacterium
GGCAACGCGTAGTTCGGCAACGCGGCGAGATCGAAATCACCCTCGTACCAACCGAGCGTGTACGCGAGGTTCACGCGCGTCTTGTTGCGCTGCCACGTGGCCTGCATCAGGAACGCGGAGTAATCCGACTTGCCGATATCGTCCCACAACAGGATGTCGCCGTACGCCGGCGTCAGCTTGCGGACAGCCGGCGTGACGCTCTTGTCGAGATAGTTCGGGTTCCGCTCGACGTACAAGTTGTCCATGTGCTGGCGGATGTAGTCGAGATTGAACCCGAGCTCATTCGTGAACTGCTGGCCGATGCCGAGGGACATCTGACGGCTGTGCGGCGTCTTCATGTCCTCGTTGATCAAGATCGGCGACGGAGAACCGGACGCGCCGGCAAGCACCTTTGCGCGCAGCACGGCCGGATCCGTCGTGCCCGGGTTCGTGAAGTTGTACGTGCGCCACGTGGAGTTCTTGCGCTCCTGGAAGCCAATGAAGCTCGTGACGCGATCGTAGATGATGCCAAACCCGCCGCGGATAAACGTTTTGTTGTTGCTCGTCGGGTCCCACGAGAACGATATGCGCGGTGAGAAATTGCCGAGCTGATTCTTGCGATTCCCAGTATTGAGATAATTCTGAAGCGCTGGGATCGCCTTCAGCACGGGATCCTTCGCCCACGGCACCGTGTAGTCGTTGTCCATCGTATTGAACTCGGCGTCATGACGCAGGCCGAGGGACAGCGTGAAGTTGTCTGCCATGCGCCATTCGTCGTTCACGTAGACGCCGGTGGTATATGCCGTCGCGGCGGCAAGCGCGTCGCTGGTTCCGGTGGGATCGGTGAAACCGACGGCGATCGACGCCGTGTTCGGCAGCGTCGACGTATCGGTGAGGAAACCGAAGGTGCCGTTCGCATTGCTCGCGTAATTCTGACTGGCGGCAATGCGGCTCAATTCCACGCCGGCCTTTACCACGTGCGACCCGGCGAGATTGTCGACGTTCCACTGCGCGCGATCGACGAAGCGCGCATGCGTCTCGTGCAGGATGAGCGGGAACCCCGACGTCCCGAACGTGACGCCCGGATAATTGAACTGCGGGCCGGGGTTTAGAGGTTCCTCATCATGGTTCCAGTCGACGAGCTGGAGGCTGGCTTCGTTCTCGAAACCGCCGCCAGACGAGAGAAACCGCTGGCGCAACTGGGCGGTGTAGATGCGGTATTTCTGGGAGATACCGCCATTCTGCGCGACCTTCGCGCCGAAGTTGCCCTGTCCGTCGAGCGTGCGCGCCGATCCCATGAAATCGTACGTCACGGCGGGACTCTGCACGTAGGTCAACCGCTCGTAGAGCGTGTTGTTCTTGTTCGGCGCGAGAAACGATCCCTTGGACGCCGACCACGGGCCGCTGGTCGGATTCACGTCGAGATAGAAATCGGTCGCCGTGCGCTCGAAGCTCGTCGCCGAGAAGAGCTTGTCCTTCACGAGCGGTCCGCGAAGGTTGAAGCCGAACTGGTCGCGATTGTAGTTCGGAACGGTCGTCTGGAATGCGTTCTTGGCGATCAGGCTCTTGTTCTGCAAGAAGCCGAACGCCGATCCTTGCCACTCGTTCGTGCCGCGACGGCTTTCAGCGCTGATGATGTACGAACCGGCGCGCGTGTATTCCGCGTCGTACGGGTTCATGTAGACGCGCATCTGGTCGATGGCCTCCTGCGGCAGCGGCGATCCCGTCTGGCCGAGGCCGACGATGTTGCCGTTGTAGAGGCTCTTCATTTCGACGCCGTCCATGTAGACGTTGAAGAAACGAAGGTCAGGGGCGGCGCCGCCCGACGGCAGTGTGCGGCCGGACTGCGGCGCATACGTCTTGATGCCCGGCGCGATCGCCGCGAGGTTCATGATGCCGCGCTGGTTGAGCGGCAGGTTCTCGACCTCCGCCAGCATGACCGGCGACGAGACGGACAGGCGTTGGACTTCCACGTCCTTGACTCGCTCTCCGACCACGTTCTGCGCGGCCAGTTCCGCGGCGCCTTTCACGAGATCGAACTCGAGGTGCGCGCGCTGGCCGATGACGATTTGCACGGTTTGCTGCGACGGCTTGTACCCGAGATGCCGCACGGTCACGGTGTACTGTCCAGTGAACAATCCAAGAACTCTAAACTCGCCATTGGCGCGTGTCGTGGCGCGCTGCGTTTCGTTCGTCGCGGCGTTGAGCACCGTGACCTGGGCGTCGGCCAACGGAGCGCCTTCGCTCTTGACCAGACCGTCGAGGGTCACCGTATTCTGTGCGGCAGCCGGGCGCAGCGCCGCGGCAAGCAGCACCACCGCAACGAACAGACGCTGAAGCAATTGTCGCATTCGACCTCCACGGGGTTTGCCAACGAGATAGCCGTTACAAAGCGTGCAACAGGGTGACATTATAGACGGGCCTGCCCTTCAAGGCTACGTAGTGAACTACCTGACCTGAATTACTTGACACATCAACCAATGAAAACGTTGACGCGAATCGGAGTATTGTGGCTTGCTTCCTCCGCATTCGCCGTAGTGACATCCGCCACGGTGCACGCGCAAACGGCCGACACGACGGTCAGGAAGGAGCTCGGGCCGGGCGTGTCGTATCGCGAGTTCACCGATCATCGCGGCCCATGGTCGATTCGCGTCGTGCGGGTGAACCTGCGGCGCGCCGACCTCGAAGTACGCAACGCGCGCGCGTTCGATTCCCTCAAGGGTCGCGAGAAGGTCAGCGACATGGTGAAGCGCGCGAACACGACGGGGGTGCACGCGCTCGCGGCGGTGAATGGCGACTTCTTCGAGCTCAAATCCGGTGAGAACGAGAACAATCAGGTCATCGCCGGCGAATGGTGGAAGGGCTTGAAGAACACCGATTCGCCATATGACACATACGACAACGCACACATCCAATTCGGGATCGACGCCACTCGTCGTCCAATCATGGACCGGTTCATTCTCGACGGCAGAGCATGGGACCACGGCGCGATGACGCCTATCCTCACCGTGAATTTCAATCCTTCGGGGAATCCGGAAGGCAGCGCCCTGTTCACGTCGCGGTACGGCCTCACCACACCGCGGGACACGACCCGTTTAACGGTTGAAGCTCCTCTCGCCACCGCCGGCAGGCACGGAGACACGCTGCTGTTCGTTCGACGGGGAGCCGTCGCGACCGCATCGGGATCCACGATTCCACGTGACGGAGCCGTCCTGGCCGCGTACGGAGCCGGACTGCGGAACACCGAGGTCAAAGCGATGGCCGAAGGAGACACCGTGCGCGTCCTTCTGCGCACGCTTCCTCGTACCGGCAAGGGCGGTGTTCCAACAACACTCATTGGCGGATGGCCGCGCATTCTGCGCGACGGCGTCAACGTCGCGAGCGACGCCGCGACGGTCGAAGGCACGATTTCGCGGAACGCCGAGGTGAGACATCCGCGAACCGCCGTCGGCTTTTCGCGCGACAGCAGCACACTGCTTATTCTTACGGTAGACGGCCGCTCGGAGAGCAGCGGAGGAATGACGCTCACCGAGTTGTCCGACATGATGCGCCAACTCGGCGCATGGCAGGCCATGAACTTCGACGGCGGCGGATCGACGACGATGGTGATTGACGGTGTCGTGATGAACAAGCCGAGCGACGCGGCCGGCGAGCGAGCCGTGGGCAATGCGCTCATGGTCGTGAGAAAGCCTTAAGCATTCTCACATTGCGTCGGTTTCGACCCTCCTCGAAGATCGTGTCTGTCCCCGTGGGTGCCGCGCTTTGCGTCGCTGCGGTGTGTGCGCTTGTGTCGACGAGTTTTGCCCGCCCGCTCGCTTCACCGCCGCCGGCCGACCTGGCTGCGTTTCTCGACAAGAGCATTGGGCTCAACGCCAAGCAGACTGCAGCGGTCGGCGCGGGGCAGCTCGTCACGAAGATCCTGCAAACGTCGATCGACCGCGACGTCGTCGTCTTTGGCATCATTGCCGTCGACGTCCCTCGGCCATGGTTCATCAATCATTTCAAGGAAGTCGACGTTCCGCCGCGGTCGCCGGGACGAACGTCGTTCGGGACGTTTGGAAAGCCCGCGCTCGCGTCGGATGTCGGACAGCTGATTCTGTCGGCGGACGACGCGAAGGATATTGGCGCGTGCCGCCCCGCTTCGTGCACCTTCAAGCTGCCCGCGTCGAGCATGGCGTTCCTGAATAGCCGAGTGACGTGGGGATCGCCGAATGCGGTGTCAGAGCTCGCTGCGGGGGCGCGCGAACAAATGGCTGGATACGTGAACGACTATCGCCAACATGGCAACGACGCGATGGTAGTGTACGATGACAACGAGGCCAGCGTGAAGTCCAGCGACGCGCTCACAGCCCTTTTGGCCGACGCACCGAGTCCGTTTCCGAACGTGCCGGAGTTCCTGCGGTACATCCAAAACCCGTTCGAGGCGTTGGACAGCGTGACGAGCACGGTCTTCTGGTCGCAGGACCAGATGCCTCGTACGCGGCCGATCGCAAGCATCCACGAACTTTCATTCTATTCGCCCGCCGGCCAGCCGGGCGCGTCGTTGATCGCCGTCAAGCAGCTCTGGGCAGATCATTATTTGGAGGCGAACGTCGATTTTATCACAGTCCTGGATCGGCCGGCTACGGCAGCGCGCGACGCAAGCGGCGTGTATCTCATCATGCTGCGCGAATACCGGTTCGACAATCTGCCGAACTATCGTTTGTTCAGTATTCGCAATCGCGTCGCGGATGGCTTGCGCGACCAGACCGACGCTGATCTCAAGCGGATCAAGCAGGCGTACGAAGAAAGTATTCGCGCCCCTAAAGTCTCGCCCTAGCCCGCCGATACTCATTCGTGTGGCGTTCTGCCGCCCCGGTACCCGCGACCCCCACCCAGGACTCGCCCACCCAACCGGACAGTCCAACCAATTTTTGCTCGGGGGTTTTCATGTCCATTTCCACTGTCGCCTTGTCTTCGGTGACGAGCCCGTTTTCCGTCAACCCGGTTCTCAACACGTCGGCCGATCCCGTTGCGCCAACCACGCCGGCCAAGCCGAAGAGCCAGTTCCGAAGCGACATCGCCACGCTGATCAACGCGGTGCAGTCCGGTGACATGACCGGCGCGAAGGCCGCTCTCACCGCAGTCCAGAACGACATGTCGGCGGTCAAGGCGGGCTACTCGCAGCAATCGACGTCGAGCACTCAGCAACTGCCGCCCGACCTGCAAAACCTGTTCGATGCCGTCCAGAACGGCGACGCCACCAGCGCGCAGAGTGCGCTGACGAAGCTGCAGTCGGATGCGCAGGCGAACGGCAGCAGCGCTGCCGGCGGCGTTCACGGGCACCATCACCACCATCATCACGCGGACAGCGACGCCGGCGCTTCGTCCGCGAGCACGACGACGTCGACGTCGAGCACATCCACGACCTCCGATTCGACGACCCCCGCCACAACCGCGGCGTAAGAGTTCAATAACGTTGAAGTGCCGGCCGTTCTCGCGACGGCCGGCACTTTCGCGCGGATTATACCGTCAGGGTTGGCAACGCTCCGCCCCCCCTCACGGACTCGCGATCTGAAACTGCTCGAGCTTTCCGTTCGGGAGCGTAAAGGTCGAAAGTGCGACATTCTTCGCGCCGCAGTGAATTCGGAATCCGCGATACGTCATTCCGCCGCGCAGGGACTGTCCGGTTTGCGACACGTCGCACGCGGCGCCGAGCGGTCCGAGGCTCGAGCCGAAGTCCTCGATCGCTTGGTTGCTGAAGTATGCGTTGGCGTTGTCGGTGAACAGCGAACGATCGATCGTGCCGTGTTGAAGACCGGCAAAGATCGCCTTCGCCTGCTTCGTCGCTCTGTCCGTTGCCGGGTCGGTTGAGCTGAAGATCGCATTCGCGATCGCAGCGGCGATTTGGCTTGGCGCGCTCGTGGCGTCGAGGTTCGCAACGACGACCACCGCCGCGCGATCATCGGGGAAAATGCTGTTCTGCGTCGTGAAGCCCGAGACCTCTCCGTTGTGCGAGACGAGCCGGTGACCGTTCAACATACCCACGTCGACGCCCAGTCCGTAGCCGGTGCCCGTTCCGTCCTTGAGCAGTGTGTTCGTCTGCTGAATGGCGTACGATGCGGGTGTTAGAATCTTCTTATCGATGACCGAGATGTCCCATTTCGCCAGATCACTCGGGGTCATCGCGAGCTCGCCGGCCGCGAAGAGCCAACCCTTCCCTTCCTTCGGCGCGACGCGCGGGGGGCCGAGTGCGTAGCGGAGATATCGCTGCGGGTCCGACGGCCCGAGCGCGCCGTCATCGATGATCGCGACAGACTCCATGTGCAGCGGCGTGAAGATCTCCTTCTTCAGAAAGTCGACCAGCCCCATGCCGCTCGCCTTTTCCACGATCAGTCCCGCGATGACATAGTTCGTGTTGCTGTACTGCCACTTCGTGCCGGGTGCGAAGTCGAGCGGCTTATGCGCCCACTCGGCAACGATCTTGGCCGCGGTGACCGGCTGAAGCATCGTCGGCATCACGTAGTCCTGCGGCCAATAATCCTGGATGCCCGACGTCATCGACAGGATTTGGCGAACCGTGATCTCGTTCGCGCGCGTCACGTCCGGGAGCCAGCGCGACAGCTTGTCGTCGAGCGACAGCTTGTGCCGTTCCGCAAGGAGCAGCACTGCTGTCGCAGTGAACTGTTTGCTGACCGACCCAATGCTGTAGCGCATCGACGTCGTTGCCGGCATTGCCGGGTCGAGGTGCGCCGAACCGTATGCGTTCGTGTAGACGATTTGCCCATCGCGCACCACGGCCACCGAGGCGCTTGGCGCGCCGGTTCGCGAGAGCACCGCGCGCGCCGCGCTGTCGATGGTAGCGCGAATCGCCGGCGAGAGCGTCGCCTGCGCAGAAACGGTCGAGGCGGCGCCCAGGGCGGCCATCGCGAGTGCAACTGTCAGAAAACGCGACGAATTACGAAGCATTGGTTCTCCTGCCGGTCGCTCGCGACGAGGATCGACGAATGGGAAATTCCTGACGGGGGTCGGGGTGGTATGTGTCTTTCAAGCGAACGTCTCCGCTGGCGCCAGCCGCACGTATCCAATTCCAGCAGCCGACAGCGCCAGATCGACAAGGAGAATCAGGTAATTCTTGTGCGATGGCAAGACGCGGTGTACGTCGCCGCGTGGCCCCCCGCACCAAATCACGGCCCAAGCGGGACGAACGCGAGTGGAAGTTCGTCGTCGTAAAATTGAAACAGCCGCAACCCGAATGACCCGTCGTCCGTAGGGGAGGTATCCTCTACTCGGCGGCGTCATGATCGACCGCGAATTCATCGAGCTCCAGAACGCTCTCGCCGGCGAATACTCGCTCGAGCGAGAGCTCGGCCGCGGCGGAATGGGGGTCGTCTACCTTGCCCGCGAAGTGCAGCTCGACCGGCTCGTCGCGATCAAAATGCTGCCGGGAGGACTGGCGGCGCGACCCGAGATCCGCGAGCGATTTCTGCGCGAGGCGCGAATGGCCGCATCGCTGTCGCACCCGCATATCGTGCCGATCTACCGCGTTGGCGAAGCGAACGGATTGGTCTTTTTCGTCATGGCGTACGTCCAGGGCGAGACCCTTGGCGAGCGTCTTCGCGGGCACGGACCATTGTCGGCGGCGGCCGCGACGCGACTTCTGCATGAGGTCACATGGGCGCTGTCGTATGCGCACGGCCGTGGCATTGTCCATCGTGACATCAAGCCCGACAACATCCTACTCGAGGCCGAAACGGGTCGCGCATTGGTCACTGATTTCGGAATCGCTCGCGGCGCGGCCGAAACTAGCATCTCCGACCCGGGGCAAATCATGGGGACGGCGCACTTCATGAGCCCCGAGCAGGCCACGAACGAACCGGTCGACGGCCGCAGCGACCTGTATTCCCTCGGCGTGGTCGGCTATCTGGCGACCAGCGGAAAGCTTCCGTTCGACGCGTCGAACATTCCGGCACTGATCGCCAAACATGCGTTGGCCGAACCGGCGGCGCTGTCCTCCGTGGCGCCGAGTCTCCCGCGTGGATTGGCCGACGTCATCAATAAGTGTTTGCGAAAGCTGCCGTCGGAGCGCTTTGCGTCGGGCGAGGCGCTCGCTGAAGCGCTCGAGGCGACGGCGACGCCGGCGCGCGCGAAGCTTCCGATGGCGCTTCGAGTGTGGACGCAGGCGGTGGACCCGCTTCGCCCATTGTATTTCGCGTGGAGCGGCATTTTCACGATGGGGCTCATGAGCGAGCTCAAAGCGGGCGGAGACTGGCCTATTCTATTGGGCTTCGCGCTCGTGCCGATGGTTCCGCTCACGATATTTCATGCGCGAAAAACGTATCAGGTCCTCGCAGCTGGATATGCGCTGCGAGACTTGCAAGCGGCGCTCACGTCGTGGCGGACGGAGAAGCGCGAACAACTGGCGTTCGAGCTCGGTGAAGCGGAGTCCACATGGGCGAAAGCACTGCGGATCCTCAGCTACGCCTTCGCGTCAGGCGTCGCGTACTTGTTTGTCAACGGAGAGCCGCACACGCTGTTTGTGAAAATTCTCATTGCGTCGACCGTGGTAGGCGCAGTCGCGACGCTCACAGTGAGTAGCGCGCTCGGCGTGCGAATGATCAGCACGCGGATTCGGCCGAAGCTGATCGGCGCAGTTCGATCCTTGATCTTCAATAGCCGAGTCGGCGAGTGGGCGACGAAGCTGCTCACACCGAAAAGCCGGAAGCGGGTGGCGGACCTCGGGTATCGCCCAACGGAAATGGCGCTCGGTCTCGCCGTGGGTGACCTGTTCGCGGCGCTTCCCCTGGCCTATCGCGAACACTTGTCGGACCTTCCGGCGGTCGTGGAACGGCTCGAAGCGCATGCGGCCGCGGCGCGGGCTCGCGTCGACGAAATCGCCGCTCTGCTATCGATGGGCGGCGACGGTGCGCCGCAAACGCGGGTCGACAACCTCTTGCGATCGCGCGACGCGGCCAAACGGGAGTTAGCGGAAAGTATTTCGGCGCTCGAGGCGGTGCGGTTCGACCTCCTGCGCCTGCATGGCGGCGCCAGCGATCTCGGGCAAATCACGACGGTGCTTCAAGCCGCACGTGACCTGGGAGAGGAGTTGGATCGTCTGGCAAAGGGGCAGCGCGAGGCCGACGACGCGGTTCGGCCGCTGGGGTTCGACCTACGCCCCCATACGCCAGCGTGACAGATTTCGGCGTATACTTTTCGCGGTAAGGGGGCTCGTGATCGGTCGTGCTTTCGCGCGCGTCGCAGCATGCGGCGCGCTGTTGGTTTTCAATTCCGTTGTTGCTCGCGCTCAGGCCGCGCCCAGATTGCGCGGCCCGCACCCGCGCGTCGCGGTGGTGCTGAGTGGCGGCAGCGCGAAGGGGCTCGCGGACATCGGTGCGCTCGAAGTGCTCGAGGAGCTCGGTGTGCCGGTCGATCTCGTCACGGGAACGAGCATGGGCGCGATCGTCGGCGGACTGTACGCCGCCGGCTACTCCGCGCCCGAGCTTGCGAAGCTGATCGATGAGGAAAATTGGAACACGTTCTTCAAGCGCCCCACCGATCGCCGGTTGCAGCGCAAGTACGAACGGCAGGACGACGAGCGATTTACGATCACGTTCCCGCTCGACAAGGCGATTCCCAATCTTCCCGCCGGCGTCATTTCGCGGCAGTCGCTCAGCGAGCATCTCGAGCGGTATCTGTGGCCGGTGCACGATGTCACGAACTTCATGAAGCTGCCGACGCCGTTCGCCGCGCTGGCGACGGATCTCGCGACCGGCGACGCGATTCTGCTCACGAGCGGCTCGCTGGCGCAAGCCATTGAGGGCAGCGCGGCGGTTCCCGGCGTGTTCGCACCGCTTACTCTGCCAGACGGGCGCGTCGTCGTCGACGGCGCGGTCAACCGAAACATTCCGGCGGAGGACGCGAAGAAACTCGGAGCGGACATTCTCATTTGCATCGATGTGTCGGAGCGCGTCGCACCGGTGAACACGCTCCGGTCGTTGGTCGACGTCGTCGATCAGACCGTCGCCTTCCGCGTGCAGGCGTCGAATGCGATCGAACGCCCGCTGTGCAACGTCATCATCGAGCCGGACATTAGCGGACTCTCATCGGCCGACTTCGGGCTGAGCAGCACCTGGGTCAAACGCGGCCGAACCGCCGCGCTCGAGCATCGGACTGAATTGCAGGATATCGCGAATCGGGCGCGCGCCGCGCGCGGGCCGGTTGCGCTGCGTCCGCCGGTCCCGAGCGCCGATTCGATTTTCGTCCGCACCGTCTTGTGGAGCAAAGTCAGCGAAGGAGCCGACGCCGTCGCTCACGGCGCGATCACTCTTGGAGACAGCGATTGGGTCACGCCGGCCGACGTCGAGACAGCCGTGTCACGCATGTTTGCGACTGGTCGTTTCGACCAGGTCAGCTATCGTATTGTGCCGCGCGACAACGGCATTCACGATCTCGTATTCGATCTCACTGAAAGCGACCGCGATCTCCTCGGCGTTGGCGTGCGCTACGACACACCGCGCGGAACATCGCTGCTGGCGAGCGCGAAGGTGACGGATTTTCTGAGCCCGGGCTCTACGGCGAGCTTGAGCGCGCGCGTCGGACAAATTCAGCAGTTCGACGCGCGCGACGTTTTCGGCGAACGCTTCAACGCGCGATTTCTGCAGACCTATCACGTCACGCTGACGCGCACGCCGCTCCCCAACCTTACCGTGCCGGGAACGACGTCGATGGCCGTGCTCGACGTGCGTCAGGTCGCGGGAGAGATCGAACATTCTCTCGTACGTGAGTTGGTGCTCGATATCGGGCTGTCGCGTGAGTGGAGCACCGACGGGGCGAAGGGCGCGACCGGCCTGTTCGGGGTGCGATCGCAGTCGTTCACCGTGCTTTCGGCGGGGTTGACGGGCGACAACCGCGACGCCATCGTGACGCCGGATCGCGGCGGTGCGTTCTTCTGGCGATCGGATATCGCGAACCCCGCTCTCGGCGGCGGCGGCAGCTTCTCGCGGCACGTGTTGAGCGCGGAGGGAGCGAAGCCGGTGTTCCCCGGTATTTCCATCGTGGGGAAGGCATTCCTCGGCGGCGCGATCGGCCCCGATATTTCCTTCCATGATTTGTTCTTCCTTGGCGGAAGTGTTCCGACGCCAAGCTGGTCTGGGCAGTTCGTGGAATTTCTCGGACTCGATCCGCAATCCCTCGCTGGACGGTCGGTGCAAGTGGTGCAGGCGGGCGTTCAGGCGAATGCGCCGGAGGGCATCGTCGTTGCGCTGCGCGGGAACATCGGCAACGTGTTCGCCGCGTGGCCGTCCGGTTTTCACCGCAGCGGATATCAGACAGGGTTTGGCCTCACGGCCACGAGCCAATTTGCTCCGGGTCCCGTGGCGCTGTCGATCGGGACCCGGTCCTTGAAACAGCGACCCGTCGTAGAACTCTCATTCGGCGCGAGCTTCTAGCCAACTCGCACCGCCGCGGGTCAGACGCGCATATAGTCGGGACGCCAGTTCTTAATCATCGACTTGATCGTCTTTCGATCGAGAATTTTCTCATCGACGATTTGGGCCGCGAGCGCGGGCAGTTCGGCGTCGGACGCAAAGCGCAGTGCCACGAGCTGGCTCGCGGTCAGTGCGTCCCACTTCACCTGACGCTCGGGCGCCAAGCGCGCCAGACGCAGACGCTCTTCCAGCCGAATGACACGATCCTGCACGTTGAGCGGAAACGTGCGGATGTAAATGAACTCCGCGATGAGCGCGATTCCAACGAACACGCCGAACGCTGCGTCGGCGGTTCGCGCGGTGGCGGCACGGTACAGCGACCAGCCCAGGATAACGAGAACGAGCGTGCCGGTGAAGAAATGGTATCCTGGCACAAAGCGAGCATGGTTCGCAAAGCTCTGAGGCTTGACTGGAGCGGACATTTCATCCTCGATAGCAGGTGATAGCAGGTAGGAAACGGCGGAAGAACAGCCCGGTTCACGGTCGAACGAACTCGGACGAAATCGACAACCGTGTTCGATACGGGAGTTACCGGTCGGCTGTCCGCCCGATGTATAATGCGCGGGAGTGGAAGCGAGGGTTCACCTTGGAGAGCCCGTGGCCCCGATCATACTGCTTCACGGCCCGCTGGGAACACGGGAGCAGCTCGAACCGTTGGCCGGTCGCGCGATCGAAACGGCGGCGTTTTTCGGTACGGCGCGGACCGATCGAACGAGCGTTAGTGAATTCTACGATCAACAACTCACCACCAGGACACGATGACTCTCACTCCAACACGGTTCGCCGGCCAGGTCGTTCTCGTCACCGGAGCGGGACATGGCATCGGCCGCGCCGTCGCCGAGCGGTTTTCCGCCGAGGGCGCAACGGTCGTCGTGAATGATCTCGACGAGCGCCGCGCGAACGACGTCGCCGCGAAACTTCCTCACGACCGAACGCTGGCCTATGCAGCCGACGTCGCCGACAAAGCACAGGTCGACGCCATGTTCGACGCGATCGTCGCGCGCTTCGGAACGGTCGACATCCTCGTGAACAATGCGGGGAACATTCACGCGGCGCGCCACTTCTTCGAGTCAACCGAAACGTCGTGGGACGCGATGCTCGGCGTCAATCTCAAGGGCGCGTTTCTGTGCTCGCACCGAGCGGCGTTCGACATGGCGCGGAAGGGCTCCGGCAACATCATCAACATGTCGAGCGGCGGAGCGACCAAGGCGCACCGCGGTAACGTGGCGTACGACGCGTCGAAGGGCGGCATCGAAGCGATGACGCGCGCCATGGCCCTCGATCTCGCTCCATATGGAATTCGCGTGAATGCCGTCGTACCGGGACTCATCCTCACGTACGATCTCACCGAAGCACAGGCGATCGAACGCGGAGCGGTCGTTCCGATGGCGCGACTTGGAACTCCGGAAGACATCGCGGGGCCGACGGTCTTTCTCGCGACCGACGACGCGCGCTACATCACGGGCTCATGCCTCGTCGTCGACGGCGGCGTCTTGGTGCAACAACGCTCCGTGCCGCTCGACACGTTTCCGGTCACCCGTTTTCCGAAAATCGTTTGACCGCCGCGCTTGCGCCGCCGGTTTGTATGGTCAGCCGGAACGCGTCGTCAGCGCTTCAGCGACGACGCCCCTTCCGCAGCGCGCCATTGGAGGCACATTTCCGCGATGAGTGATGATCGACCGTGGTATCGAGAACCTGAAAGTTTTATTGCGCTTGCCGCGCTCATCGTGAGCTTATCGGCCGTCGTCGTCGGCATCTACGAAGCGTCATTGCAGCGCACGCACGATCGCGCGGAAGTGTGGCCGCACGTTGAACTATCGACCTACACGTCACCACAGAGTGTCTCGGTGGGCGTCGAAAATACGGGGATCGGACCAGCGATCATCCACTACACCGTTGTATCAGTCGACGGGAAGCCCGCGGCAAATTGGCACGATGTCCTGAAGGCGTCGCTGGGCGACGCTCCGGCGCAATTCAACACGTCGACCGTTGCCGACCGATCGATGCGCGCCGGCGACAAGAGTACTCTCATCGAGCTTCCGACGAGCGTGCTGCGTCCGGGGTTCCTGAGGCAGGCGGCGCGCATCAGCATCGCACTCTGTTACTCGTCCGTCTTTGGCGATTCCTGGATGATGACCGGGCACCTTGGCGACCGCGCTGTATCGACAAGCGTGCATACGTGCCCGGCGCAACCATCGAACGTGGACTTCTAGCCGCCGGTAACCCGAACCGGAGTTCATCCTGGCGATCCGCTTGCACGATGCCGGCGGTCATCGTCTCGGTGTGCTGCACCAAAAGGCGAACGCAGAATGGAACGGAATAAGCGGACGGACGCAGAGACTGCGTTCAAAGCAACACCGTTGAGAATAACGGCGTTCGAAACGACTGCATTCGAGCAGGCGCGTTCAAACCGACCCATTCAGTTGGGTTTTGCACTGAAATCGCTTGTGGCGGTTCTCCTTTTGAACGTGGTCTCCGCGTCCGTCCGCCCAATTCCGCTCCAGTCCGCGGTCAGTAGTTAGCCACCAGTTAGCCACCGCTTGACACTGCCTGATCCGCCGCGATAACGATCGGTGCTGACGAGACGACGTTCGCGCCGTTCGACGCAATCATCGCAGGTTTGGCGAGGACGATCAGCTCGCGCTCATCAGCGCTTTGATGTGTTCGGGCTCGTCGCCGAGCCATTCGGGATGTTTGGCGGTGCTGTCGAAAATCGATGAGGTCTTGAACGGCTCGAACTCTCCGCGCGTTGCGGCGCTCTTCGTCTTTTTCAGCAGCGCGTCCATTTCGTCGCGCGCCATCGGCGTGAACTCGCGCAACATTTTCAACGCCTGTTCGAGAACTGGCATGGTGTCGCAGCCGGTGATGACGACCGACGTGGGAAGGCTGAGCGAATACCGCAGACATTCTTCCGGTGTCGCCGTCTTGGATTTGAGAATGATGCCGTTGCCCATGCTCTTCATCCCCAGCACTCCGATCTCTCGCGTTACGAGCTCGGGCACCACGATTTTCTCGAAGCTCCGATAGTGAGCGTCCATCACGTTCAGCGGCATTTGAACCGTATCGAACACAAAGTCGTGTTCGTCCGCAACCTCGAGGGTATGGAGATGGATGCGCGGATCTTTATGGCCAGTGAACCCGATAAAGCGAATTTTTCCCGCGGCGCGGGCCTCGACAAGCGCG
>JBDTAE010000273.1:0-16825 GCA_039924785.1 Gemmatimonadaceae bacterium
GCGCATGTATGATCTGGCCGGAACGAATCAAATCGCGGTTGGCGAGGTTCTCGTAAACGTCGGCCAGCTGCTTTATGCCGCCGGCCATTCCGAGCAGGGTCGTGCGGCGTTCGCTGCCGTGCTCGCAACAGTGCCGCCCGCGCGCATCGGATTGCACGCCCTCGGCGGATTTGCGCTGACGTCATCGGTGCTCGGCGACGCCGAGAGTGTGGCGTGGACGTTCGCCGAGCTCGAAACCGAAGTCGCCCGGGTGAATTCCCCGCTGGCCGGAGCGTCTGCCTACTGCGAATGCGCGGCGGCATTGCTTGCCGTCGGGGATATCGCCTTGGCAAAAATGGCGAGGGCGCGCGCGATCGAAATTGCGACGTCGCACGGGTTCAAGGCGCTTCTCGCAAAGGCCGTCGCAATCGAGGTCGATGTTCGTCCTGCGCTTCCCATCCCTTGCGTGCTGACGCCGAAGGCTTCGGTCGTCGCACGCAGGATCGGCTCGCTTCAGCCATCGCGTCGCCCTGATCGAGTGTCGTTCATTGCAGCCGCGTAACCAGTCCGCCGCGCTCTATGCGCACGTCCAGCGACCAAACGTGTCGATATATCCGCTCTTGCACGCGCTGTCGCCATCGTCATGGTGCGCTGTCGGCTGGAAGGATTTCTGCGAGGCGTTCTCCGTGACCGAACCGGCGCTGTCGCAGGCAGCAAGAGTCAGTGCGGCGCCGACGCCGGCGAGTACCACTATCGAACGGCGAGAAATGATGCTGAACATGGCGAATTCCTTGTTGGGGGATGCGCCTATGTACCGCTTCGACTGACGCGCGCCGGTTATGGCAAGTGCACTCGCGTTACACGAAGTGGTGGTTCCCGCGCCGGGCATCCCGTGCGTGCTGAGCTGCGTCACCGATCCGCATTTTCGCGCGTGCTTGAGCGACGCGACCCGCGGGCGTGGTAGCCTGCGGTTTGTTCAGACGTTCGGCGAACTCATCACAGCGCTCAGAACGTCGACGATTTATACCAACGCGGTCGTCGTCCCCCCTCGAGACTCGACCGGACGAGAGGCGACGAGCGCGGTTCGTGAAATTGCCGCACAGTTTCCGCGCATCGCGGTCATCGCCTACTGCCGGTCCGGCGTTGAGAATTCCGCCGACATCCGCGGCTTGGCGATCGCGGGGGTGCACGAGTTTCTGTTCGCGGGCGAAGATAGCCGCCTTTCCATTCGCGCGGCCCTCGATGGCGCCGAGCGAGAGTGCGCGTCGGAGCTCGTGATGAGCGTGCTTGCGCGCGTGCTTCCGCCGAAAGTGCATCCCATGGCGGAGGCGTGTCTCGCGCGGCCCGGTTCCGTCACGAACGTCGAGCAGCTGGCATCCGCGACCGGGTTGCATCGGAAGACGCTGTACAATCATTGCGTCACCGCCGGGGCGCCACCACCCGCCGAACTCTTGACCTGGTGCCGTCTCGGTCTGGTCGCGCACATGCTTTCCCAGTCCGGAAGGACTGTCGAGTCGCTCGCGAACGAATACGAATTCGCATCGCCGACGGCCCTCCGGAATGTCCTCAAGCGCTATTCTGGGCTGCGCGCGTCCGACATTCGAGGATCGGGGGGCGTGGAATGCATCGTCCGGGCGTTGGAGGACAAGCTGGCGAAAATTCGGCCTCAATTGCACGTGATGTAACGTTCTCTGCTATTCCGGCGGGCAATTTTCCGCCATGCCAATTCGAAAGAAGACGTCCAGCTACCTGCTGGCGCACGCCCGAAGCGTCGCGGACGGCGATCAGTCAGGCCGCGAGCTGCCGGCTTCCGCAATCGCGGGCACCGCGAACGAAGAGATCTCGATTCCGGTCTCGATCACCATGACGCGACCCGCCGCGGATCGCCTGCGCGCGTTCATGGCGCACGGACAGAATCGATTCGTCATCGCGAGTTCCGACGGTGCGCTGTCGGTGCGGGTCGCGATG
Organism: Gemmatimonadaceae bacterium; assembly: GCA_039924785.1. Lineage (GTDB taxonomy): Bacteria > Gemmatimonadota > Gemmatimonadetes > Gemmatimonadales > Gemmatimonadaceae > JAQBQB01. The sequence continues at coordinate 1,948 of JBDTAE010000273.1, forward strand.
ATGATCTCGCGCAGCTCGTCGACCGAAGAGATCGTCCCCCACGTAGGAAACGCGGCAATCGACTGGGATCGAGCGACGATTTCGCGCGAGGGCCGGGCCGCCGCGCTGAGTCGCACCGAGCTCAGACTGCTTGCGTGCCTGGTCGAGCACGCCGGCGAAACGGTTCCGCATGACGTGCTCATCTCGAGCGCGTGGGGCGTGACTGCCGATGACGCGGGCTACAACGCGCTCGCCGTGTATGTCTGCTACCTTCGCCGAAGTCTCAAGTCGATCGGACTCGGTCAAGCGTTGCGCACCGCGCGGGGGGTTGGCTACGCGCTGGGGGATCCGTCAAAGGCCGTCCGCGAACCGAACGCAAAGAGTCGCAGTGGGCGATACCGCCCGCCGACGCTCTCTGGAAAACGCAACGGTGATGCACCCACGCGCTGACCCGCGTCACACGGACTTGAGTTGTCCCTCGAGGTAACCCAGCACCGAGAGGCCCGCTGGAATCGACGCGAGCACGACCACCGTGGCGATGCTGAGCCAGCGCGCGTGCAGCCGCGCGCCGACCGCGGCCGGAATTAGAGGACTCAAAAGCAGCCCCACCCCGATGAGCAGCGCATCGGCGAACAGTCCGAGGATCGTTCCCGACGCTGTGCTCCAGAGAACGATCGACGTGCGCATGCGGGCGTGCTACGGCTTGATCTGAATCGGCGCGCCGTTGGGAACCGCTCGCCAGATCTCCTCGATCTCCGAGTCGGTGACCGCGATGCAGCCTTCGGTCCAATCGAACTCGCGATGCGCCGTGCCATAGTCGGCGAAGGCCGGCGGCAACCCGTGAATCATGATGTCGCCCCCCGGTGCCACGCCAAGCGCACTCGCGCGCTGGGCGTGCGCCGCATCGGGATAAGAGATGTGTAACGACATATGGTACTTGCTCTGCGCGTTCCGATAGTCGATATGAAACAGCCCCTCGGGCGTCCGGCCATCGCCGATGCGAACCTTGTCGCCAGTGGGCTGCTTGCCGAGCGCCACTTGGTAGATGTGCACCGGCAGACCGGCGCGGTATAAGGTGAGCGTGTGCTTCGTCTTTTCGACGACGATGCTGTCGGCGACCATGACCCCTTTGATGCCGGTCACCGGCGCGCGGTGCACGGTGGGGGTCGTCATGATATTCCACACGTTCGATGTGTCGCGCGACACGAGAGCAAACAACGCGGCGGCGACGACGGAAGCAGGATTCAGCATGCGCGGAAGGAAAATGCGGGACTACACCGGAGGACCGGCGCGATGTGCTGGGAGGGAACGACCGAACATGGATCGTTGTCTTGCTAACGACGCGCAATATACGTTCGGGGTCACGCCGGACGACAGAGCGAGACGCCCACGAATTTCATGGCGGGCCCAGCGCGAATCCGGTCTTCCCAGTGACCGATATTCCGTCATGCCACTCCTGTACAAATATCTGCGCGGCTATTGGCCGCTCGTCGTATTCGCGCTCGTGCTCGCTGCGATCAACCAGGTCTTCTCCCTGCTCGATCCGCTGATCTTCAGACACGTCATCGACGACTACGCCACGAAGTACGATCACTATAACAACGCGCAGTTCGTCCGCGGCGTTACGCTCCTGCTCGGTATGGCCGTGGGCGTCGCGTTCATCTCACGCGTGGCTAAGAACTTCCAAGACTACTACGTCAACGTCATCACACAACGACTCGGCGCCCAGCTCTACTCGGACGGTATTCGCCACTCGCTCTCACTGCCCTTTCAAGTCTTTGAAGACCAGAGAAGCGGCGAGACGCTGGGCAAGCTCCAAAAGGTGCGCAACGATACCGAGAAATTCATCGCTGCGTTCGTCAATATCGTTTTCACCTCGGTCGTCGGCGTCGTATTCGTGATGATCTATGCGTACAACGTTCACTGGTCGATCGCGCCCGCGTTCCTCGTGACCGTCCCGCTTCTTGGTGGACTCAGCTCCGTGCTCAGCCGCCGCATCAAAGCCATACAGAAAATCATCGTCGCCGAAACGACCGCGCTCGCCGGCGCGACCACTGAATCCCTCCGCAACATCGAGCTGGTGAAGAGTCTCGGGCTCGCCGAACAAGAGATCGCACGGCTGAACAGCACAACCCAAAAGATCCTCGGCCTCGAGTTGAAGAAGGTTCGATACATCCGAAGCTTGAGCTTCATTCAAGGAACGTGCGTGAACCTCGTGCGCACGTCGATTCTGTTCTTGATGCTGTATTTGATCTTCGACAAGCAGATCTCCGTCGGTCAGTTTTTCTCGTTGCTCATCTACTCGTTCTTCATCTTTGGCCCGCTGCAAGAACTCGGCAACGTCATCAACACGTACCGCGAGACCGAAGCGTCGCTCGAGACGTTTCAGAACATTCTCGACGTCCCGGTCGATCCCAAGCCGGCCAATCCCGTTGCTGTCGCCGATTTGAAGGTGCTCGAGTTCAAGGACGTCTCGTTCACACATCAGACCGCATCGACACCAGCCCTTTCCGACATCGACTTCAAGGTCGATCGCGGAGAGACGGTCGCATTCGTCGGACCGTCGGGGTCGGGAAAGACCACGCTCGTGAAGCTGCTCGTCGGTCTCTATCAGCCGAAGGACGGCGAGGTTCTCTATAACGGCGTGAGGAGTGGTGACGTCGACCTCGACAAGTTCCGCGAACGCATCGGTCTTGTGACGCAGGACGCGCAACTCTTCTCCGGATCGATTCGCGAGAACCTGCTATTCGTGCGCCCCGGAGCCACCGACGCGGAATGCGTCGAAGTTCTGCAAAAGGCCGCGGCGACGACGCTGCTCAATCGCGCCGACCGCGGTCTCGATACGGTCATCGGCGAAGGCGGCATGAAGATCTCCGGCGGGGAAAAACAGCGGCTGTCGATTGCCCGTGCGCTTCTCCGTCATCCGCATTTGTTGGTCTTCGACGAAGCGACGTCCGCGCTCGACTCGCTCACCGAGGAAGAGATCAGCCGCACGATGCGCGAAATCTCGGCGACGGCGAACGTCATCACGGTGCTCATCGCACATCGACTGTCGACGGTGATGCACGCGGACCGCATCCATGTGCTGGAGCGCGGGCGCATCGTCGAAGTCGGCAAGCACGACGATCTCGTCGAGCAAAAGGGATTGTACTACGCGATGTGGCGACAGCAGGTCGGAGAGCGACGCCCAATTGCGGCCGGCGCGCCGTTCCACCCGGGATTCACTCCCGCCGGCGATCGAAAAACTTCGGTCGCACCCGCTCGATAGTCCTGCAAGATTCACGGACGTATGCACGCCGCCGGTCGCCCGTCCACTTTTTGTAACGCGTCTGGTTTCGCTTGGCGCCCAGATTGCTCAGAACGAGCAACAAACAAAGAATTGAACCGCGCCTTCTCTTTCAGTTCGCTTGAACGATGCGAAACAGCCTTGCGGCGGTTCCGTTCGTTGTCGGTTCAATTCCGTTCGAGTCCGTATCGTCGCAGTTGCCGTTCGTAGTTGGCGGCGTCCCAGCGAGCTGGCGTCGCGCGTGCGTACAGCCCCACAAATAGATACGGACCTGAACGGACGGAACGGACAACGAACGAAGGCCGGCGGCGGACGGACGATATTTGTCGCTCGCCGCTGGCGGCGCGACCATAACGTTTAACGTCGCTTGCAACGGTGTAGTGACGCGCCGCGGCATGTCGCACCCTGGCCACACCGCAGGCGTTGGCCCGCTACACGGCGCGATCGGCCGCCGACAGTGAAGGCTCGCTCGCCGACAGCGTTGGATCGACCGACAACCGCGATGGCCGCGTCGCTAACCGCGGTGGCGATCGCCCCACCCGTCGGCGTTCGCGACGCCAACGGCATGGTTGCCCCGCCGAACACCTCGAGCACGCGCGTTGACCCGAACGTCAGGCGCGATATACGCTTCGGCACACGCCACCACAACCTCGGCCAACGCGCTTCCATGCGAGTCAATCGCGACCGCTGACCGCACAATCGCGCTTGCATACGATGCCGGCGCGGACACGCTCGCGGAAAACGCGCTTTTTGCCGCGAAAGACGCGTTTCCCGCCGCGGAAGACGCGTTTTTTGCCGCGAAAGACGCGTTTCCCGCCGCGGAAGACGCGCACGCGCAGACGAAAGACCCGCCCGCGTCGCCGGAAGGTCCGCTTCTACCTCGGGATCATCGCTTTCCTGCGCGTTCCGACGGGTTTCCACCCGCGGAAGAAGCTCACGCCGGCCTGGAAAGTCGCCTCACGGCGACGACAGGCGAACCCGCAGCACGGGAAACGCTATTTGCGAAGGTGATCGAAGAACCTCTTTCGCGCCTTCGCGATCTTCGGCGCGATCACGACCTGACAATACGGCTGCTCGGCGTTGCGGCCGTAGTAGCCCTGATGGTGCTGCTCGGCGGGATGAAAGTCCGCGATCGGAACCAACTCAGTGACGATGGGGTCGGCCCACGTCTTCGCGGCGGCCAGTTCCTCAATGGTCTCATTCGCGATGTGCTGCTGTTCAGGCGAATGATGGAAGATCGCCGACCGATACTGCGTGCCCCGGTCCCCGCCCTGGCGGTTCAGCGTCGTGGGATCGTGAATGGTGAAGAACACATCCAGCAGGTCGCGATACGAGATCGCTGATGGATCGTACGTGATCTGCACGACCTCCGCATGACCGGTGGTTCCAGAGCAGACGTCTTTGTAGGTCGGATTTTCGGTGTGGCCGCCGGCGTACCCCGACTCGACCAGCGTTATTCCCCGCAGTTCGCGATACACCGAGTCGAGGCACCAGAAACAGCCACCGGCGAAGGTGGCTGTTTCCATTGTGCTCCCGGTCATCGTTACGCGGCCATCCCGTCGCGCAGCACGTCCGCGGTGTCGCTCTCGCGCAGGCGTTTGAGCGCGCGGTCGCGCAGTTGACGCACGCGCTCCCGCGTGACGCCGAGCTCGCGCGCGATTTCCTGCAACGTCATCGGACGATTTCCCTCGAGGCCGAAGTACAACGTCAGCACTCGACGATCGCGCGGCGCCAGCACTTCGAGCGCGCGCGTGATGGCCTCGCGGCGAGAATCGCTCTCGACGCCGCCCGGCAATACGTCCTCGTCTTCGCCACGATCGAGCACCAGCGTTTCCGCCAGCGTGCGACCCTGCTCGCCCGCGCCGGCCGATTCATCCAGTGAACGGGTAGGCTGAAGCAGCGCGACCAGTCCGCGTGTGACGTCGAGCGACAAGTTCGCAACGGTCGCGATTTCGTCCTCGTGCGGCTCACGCGAGAGCTTCTGGCGCAACACTTCCTGCGCTCGCGACACTCGGCTCAGGTCGGCCGCGCGATTGAGCGGAACCTGCACCGTGCGTCCCTGGCGCTGAACCGCGGAATGCAACGCCTGGCGAATCCACCACACTGCGTAACTGATGAAATTCACGCCGACGTCCGGATCGTACTTGTCGGCCGCGCGCACCAAGCCGGCGTTCGCCTCGCTGACCAGATCGCCGAGCGGAACGCCGCGGTTCTGGTATTGTTTGGCCACCGAGAAGGCGAAACGGAGGTTCGCGCGGATCAATTCGGAGCGCGCTTCCTCACGAGCCTCGGGCGTCGAACGACGCATGTGGCGGGCAAGGTCCTTTTGCTGTTGCGCTGTCAGCACCGGCTCGCCGCGCAGCTCTTCGATATAGAGATCAAGCAGATCTCGATCGTCATTCGTCGTATACATTGTTCACCTCCAACGCCAAACGGCGCCAGACCTCGTGTTCACGCGATGATGTTGGGCGCCCTGATGGCAGGTTCGCCTGTCCCGACTCCAGTGGTTCCGCATGCCATGCGCTGCTTGAGCTCCGACATATAGTCCTCAAGCGTCGCCTTTCGCACGCGGTAATACACGAATTGGCCATCACGACGCGATTCGACCAATCCCGCACCGGCCAATTCCTTTAAATGGTGCGAAATCGTGGCCTGCCGCACCGGAAAGCAGTCGCACAATTGAGAGCAGCCGACTTCGGCCCGCTGGGCAATGTGTTCGAGAATTTCGACCCGGCGAGGATCCGCCAGCGCTTTTGCGATTCGCTGGAACTGCTCAGCATCCACGACGTTTCCACCTTGAGCGACAGTAATGATAGATAGATAATCATCTAAATATGGAACGCAAGACTCGTAAGGGAAAAAAGGGCTTGCGGTGGGCCGTTCAGTCGGCAATCTTTGCCGGTGGCACGCAACTCCGTGTCAGTACGGAACCTAGACGGAGGTCGACGAATGGTCTCGCAGCAGCAGGTCGCCGCGCGAACCGACGCGCGCTCGTACGTTCCGCTGGACTTCGCGAATGCGGCGACTCGGTATCAGGCCTTTCGCGAGGTCGAAGTCGAGCATTTGGCGCGCATGGCGCGACACAATCTGCTCGACGATTGGTCGCCGGAGACTCGGGCGACGGTGCTTGCAGCGCGTCATCATGTCCGCGAGGCCGGCGAAGCGCGTACTCGGCTCCGGCGTCTGGTCCGCGACTACGTCGCGCCGCTGCGTGCCGCGAAACAGCCGTTGCCGATCGTCTTGCGGACCGTTCGATCGACGATTGGCTTGCTCGAGCAGTCGGGCGCCATTCGGAGCGACGACGGTTGGTTCGAAGCCGAAGTGCTCGAGTGGGTCATTCAAGAATTTGAAAGCGTCGAGTAGTCAGCGGCGCTTTTGTCGTTTTTTTTCGTAGTGCTAATTCGTGGTGCTAGTACGGAAGCGATGCGCGCTCAGACGCGCGCGCGCCACTCCGCCGTCGACTCGGGCACGAGACGGGCGCCGGCCTGGCCGACTTCGAGAATGTAGTAATCGCGGCGCGTTGGGTCGCGTGGGTCGATCACTTCATAGTAGGTCGGTTGCGGATCGACTTTGACGCTGATGCCGTTGCACTCGCCGCCGACGCATTGAACCTGAATCATGACCGCATCCTCTTTGAAGGTTCGTAGTTCGTTCCATGCGACGCCGCATGAGATCCACCGGTGAGAAACCGAGGTCCCGTGTCACACGCGCGCTCTACCGACGCCGCGATGCTTTCCGGAAGACGGACGGCGCCGCGCGTATGCGCTTCGAGCACCATTCGCAGCGCGCGACGCTGTCGGTCGAACGCCGACAACAGCTGCGCCCCGCCGTCGGGTGACGTGAGCACGCCGTGCACCAGATGCTGAAGCGACTCGTCTTCAGTATCGGATTCGGCCGACTGATCGAGACATGATTCGAGATTCCAACGCGCGCGATGCGCGTCGCAAAGCCCCGCGCGAGCGGTGCGGGATGAGTCCTGGGTGCACGCCGCGCACAGCGCGATGTCGCGCAGCAAGTCCGCACTCGGAACGAAGGACATCGGGGCTTCCTCAAGTACCTGTCGCAGATCGTGGAGCAATTCGGGATCACGGGTCGTGGCGCAAACCAGGCGGAGCCGCCGATTGGCGCGAGGTTCGATGCTCATAGCACTCGTTCCTCGAGCCGGCGACTTAGTCGCAAGTTGTTACTCAACCACGACATCGACGTCAGTTTCATATGTGAACGTGATGCACGGCCGTCTCTGCTGACCACCGCGTCAACGACATGACCACGCTTCCTCGCCCTCAGCTTGCCACTCCCCCATCCGCTTCGGCCGCCCTGGCGCCCGGAGCGTACGAGGCATTGGACCGGCATTGGGCGGTCGCGGTGCTGAGTCCCGAGGACCGAGCGACCGCTGTGCAGTACGCCATGAGCACCCTGAACCGGCTGTGCAACGGGGACGGGTTGCCGGACGATTCCACGATGCCCTCGTTCGTCGTTCCGCTTTCCGGCGCGTACGTCCTCGCCGCGAACGACTGGCTCGACTTCGACGGAGCGGGCTCGCCGTCCGCCATTCTCTCCACCGAACAATCCGCGCGCCGAGCCGCCCACATTGAGGCCGGTGCTGATCGGTCGTTCCTGCTCACCGCCGTGCTTCCAGTCGAGTCCGAGGAGCGCATTGCCGCCCTGTACCGCGCAATGCTGCTCTCCGGCCTCGCGGTGCTCGCCGGCAAGGGCACCGAGTTCAAGCACTGGCTGCGCGCCAACGAAGGATTGCTGTTTCCGCGCAAGGAAGATGAGTCCCGCTGGGATATCGTGCTGCTGCGACGTGTGGTGGAGCTCTGGACCATGCTGCTCCGAAGCTCCGGCCCGTCGGGACTCGATCCAGCGATGGAGATCGTGGCGTCGATTCGAGAAGAACGGCCGATGAGAGAATCCGAATTCCTCGCGACGCTCGATTCCGCCGACAAAGCGCGCGTCAAGTTCTACCTGTTCACGCTGTTCCACCTGACCGAGGCCGCGACCGACCTGCTCTTGTTCCGATTGCACGGCGAGCCGGAGCGAGTCGAGGGGCGTCTCTACAACCACTTTGGCCTGGCGCGCGACGCAGCCGGCGGTGATCACCGCCTCGACGCAAGCTTTGACTGGCTGTATGAAGCCGCGCGACGGATCGTGGCGCAGCGAACATCCCAGCTCGAGCTCTTGCCCGACAACGGCGGTTGAGCAACCGCTCATTATCGCGTCGTCCTCCGCGCGCTTCCGACGAGCATGCGCTGGCCATTCGGTGATTGAGCGACGACGACCGCCACACGCGACCGCGTCCCGGTCTTCGGGCGAAGCGCCAACACGCGGCTATTAGAGTCCTTTGATGACGACGATCCGTCGTCGGCAAGACTGAACCACTGCGTCTCGCCGGACGCGCGCGTGCAGCGCACGAAGTACGCATCGGACTTGGACGACCAGAACCCATCCCACTGCTCGCCCTCGATCAGGTCGGCGAGCAGAGCGGTGCGAGGCGCGCTTTCGAGCGGCTCTGGCGGAGATGCGCAGCTGACGAGATGCATCGGAGGATCGGGGCAGGAGTCGCTTACGTCGGCGCCGTCGCCGCACCAGGGAAACGACCGTGGGAGGGCATACTAGAAAACCCCGAATCAAAGCGCAATAGTCAAAAATATTCGTAAGTCGTTGTTATTACTGTGGATAGCCGTTGTGGACAAGTGTCGAGAACTCTCTAAACTCGCACTGCGACAGCGGTAAGCCTCCATGCATCGCTGTGGATAAGACGTGTGGACAGATGTGCACGAATTCGAATCCGAGTGACAATTATTCGCTGCTTTCTCACTCCCGAGACGATGCCCTCATTTCGCGTTTTCTAACGTCGTTTTTTGGCACGTTTTCGGCGCGCGGCGATAACCGTCGATCGCGATAGCGAATGTTCGGCGAGTTGTCGATACGTGTCGATCGGTGTCGACAACTCGATGATTTCCACACCGCCGCGTGGAAAACTTGTTGATAGTGTCGTTGATGGCATGGTGGATGGCATCGTGGATACATCGCTGTTGCATTACGACGCGCGTCGCTCACATTCCACGAGTTACATCGTCGCGCGAGGTCGCGCGTTCCGACGGAGTCGCCACGTGAGAGAACGCCAATTGCCCAGACGTCGCGGCGCGGACGCCATGAGCATTTTCTTAATGTATCTGAGTGACGTCGACAACGCGGTCGCTTCTCGCGACGCGCTGCGGATCACCGCGTTGCTGCGCAAGCGCATCGCGACGCACGTGCCGCGCGACGTGCGTGAAGAACTGCTCGCGTTCTCGCGGCGGTCGCGCGACAGTCATCGCGCACCGGTGCAGTTCCTTCGCTTTCAGCATCGCATTTCGCAACTCGCCGATGGCGGCGAGCCAATGATGACGGCGCAGGGGGAGCTTGCGCTTGGCGGGACGGAAAGCCGATCTACCGCAGGAGCGGCTCGCCGCCGAGACGGCGAGCGACGCTCGGCTGCCGCGAATCCGGCGAAAGAGCCGGACTCAGCGGACGCTACTGATTCGCCGCGCCAGGAGCGCTAGCGTCGCCACTCGTCGCGCCGAGGATCTGACGCCACGTCATCTCGGAGCCGTTACGACGTCCCTTCTCCGTAACCTTGAGGCCGTCGGGCGCAATCGCGATCGTGTACACCTTTCCGTCGAGCTCCAGTTCACGCTTGATCGTCTTGTCGAGCTTCGCGGTCATCGTTCCTCCGGTGGTCTGAGAGAATGCACTAGGAATCGGCGGATCCGGGTGCTGTCATGGAAATTATTACGACTCAGGGCCTCCAGCCGTTGAACGATGGCGTCCACCATCCACGCCGAGTCATCGCGCCGCCCCAGTGGGAGACGACGAGCATTGCGAGAACCGGGTCGACGTCAATGCGCGCACTGGAGGACGAGAGCTGCAATCCGCCGCCGCGATCCTCGACAAGTGTGTCGTTCACGTGTTTATAGTTTCGTGATTCACTACTCGCAACGCAGGGATTCCACCGGATCGATGCGCGTGGCACGAAGCGCTGGAATCAGCGCGGCCACGACTGCGACGCCAAACAGAACCGCCGCCATCGCGGCAAACAGCGGCGCGTCTCGCTGATCTCCCTCGAACGAAAAGGCGGCAAGCCACTCCACCGTGTACTTCGTCAGGAGCAGGCCAAGCGCGACGCCAGCGAGGGCCACGGGATTTCCCTCCCGTAGCACGACGTGGAGGATGTTCCGATCCGTCGCGCCGAGGGCGATGCGGACACCGAATTCGCGCCGGCGTTCGGCGACGGAGTGTGCGACGATGCCATAGATGCCGAGCGCAGCGAGCGCAATCGCGAGCACGGCGAACACGCTGAACATTGCCGCGACAAAGCCGCGTCGCTCGCGCTCGCGCACAAGCCCTATCGCTACCTCCATCCGATTGGCGCTGATCAACTGCATCGGGCCGAGGTCGCGCAAGCCGCGCTTGAGCGTGATCGGCATTCGGTCCGGGTCCGTTCGCGCACGGACGTACAGGTCGAACGCCATTGCCCGCGCTTTGGTAACGTGAAGCGAATCGTGAACGCCCGGCAGGTAATAGATGGCGCCGAGGCGTGACGGATACGGCGACTCCGGATCGCGGACGAGTTGATTGTTGTTCGTCTCGCGCTGCGTCGGGGTTATGCCAACAACGCGTACCCAGGCCGCGTACGACCTTGCGCTTCCGAGCTTGATTCGCTGTCCGATTGGATCAGCGCCAGGCCAAAGAAACTTCGCCGTAGCTTCACTGACGATCACTTCTGGTTCGGCGTGCGGGCCTTCAATGAAATCGTGACCGCGAATCACTGCGCGGCCCATCGTTCGCAGGTACGACGGCGAGACCATCGTGTATCCAAACATCGGCGCTGGAATTTCGCGAAGCGATCCACCGGCTTCCATCACCGTAACGGCGGAACTGTCGACCTGCCGCCACCCATTCCACGCCGCGTCAGCAACATCAGGCAACGTTTTCGCCACTGAGATCAAACCGTCAAATAGCTCGGAGTAACGCAATGTCGTATCGGCCGGCACTCGAAAGAGTATCCACGCGGCCGACAGCGGTTTGACGTCGTAGTCCGGCTTGACGCGTGTCGCGACGAACGCCGCGCGCACCACGACGGCCGCCGCACTCAGCACCGCCAGCGACAAACCGATTTCAATGACGACCATCGCGCCGTATTGTCGCCGGCTCCGCTTGTTCGCACCCGTGCCTGCGCCCGATTTGAGAAGCTCGTTCGGATCGACGCGCGACACGCGCAGCGCGGGCAACAGTCCCACGAGCATCACGCAGAGCACCGCGGCAACCGCTGCGAAAGCGAACACACGCCAACTTGTTTGCGGCGCGATGAGATACTCCCCAACACTCGGCGGAACGCGCGACGAGAGAAAGTGAACGCCCCACACCGTCAACAGCACTCCGACGACGAGCCCGACGGCGGCCAATATCGCGCTCTCGAGCACGAGTTGCAGAATGATGTCGCGCCGCGATGCGCCGAGCGCGGTGCGCAGCGCCAGCTCGCGACTGCGCGCGATGCCGCGGGCGAGTTGGAGATTCGCCAGGTTGGCGCACGCGATCAGCAACACCGCGACGACGGCGCCGATCAACGCAAAATGAAACCCTTGAAACGAAAAAGCGGGCCTCGTTTCGGGAATGAGCTGGAACCACGCGTCCTTCGGAGACTCATTCGCAAGCGCGGCAAAGCGCGCGGACAGCGTATGGAGCTGTTGGTCCGCGCGCTCCGGCGAAATTCCTTTCTTGAGACGAAGAACGCTGAACGGAATGTCCGCGAGCTTTGTTCCGGGGGGCGGCAAGAGCCAAATGTCGTTATGCTGGCCGGGAAACTGAGACCGCGCTCCAATGACGCCAATGACCGGATGCGGAGCGCCGTCGATATCGATGACTTTCGACAGCGGAGACTCGCCGTCGGGAAACAGGCCGGCCGATAAGCGATCGCTAATGATGACCGGCGAGCTTTCCGCGACGGCATCGGCGTCGACGAACACGCGTCCAACGATCGGCTGCACGCCGAGAACTTGAAAATAATTTGGCGCGACAGCCATGCCGGCGGACATCTGGTATCGCCGTTTGTACTCTACGGCGAGCTGCGAGTTGGCGATCCCAAGACTGCTGATGAACGTTGCGGATTCGTAGACGTCGAAGCCCGTGCGCAGCAACGACGCGCGCGTCCCGGGATCGACGTGATTCCTCGCGTCGCCCCAGATGCGGAGGCCGTAGAGCCTGTCCGCGTCGGTCATGTCCACTTTGGGGCGAACCAATGCGTCGATGACGCTGTACATCGTCGTGTTGAGCGCGATCGCCAGCGCGAGCGACAGCACCGCGACCGTCGTGAAGCCTGGGTGCCTGGTGAACGAGCGCGCCGCAAGCCGCAACTCTGCTCGCGGTATCCGCATCAGCCTGCGTCGTCGGGTTCGCGGTCCTGCTCGGGGTCAACGTCGGGAATGATTTCCCGCGCGCGCTCGAGCGCATTTTCAGGAACGAGAATTTCGGCACCGTCGTTGATCGGGCCCTGAAATCCGCCGCCGAAGATGCCAATACCGAAACCGCGCACCAACGCGGGGATTCCCTCCAGCTCGAGCGCACCGCGAATGGTGTCCACCTCGAGCCCCGTGAAGACTTTCGTCAGCAACGCCCACTGCTGCGTCATGCCCGGACCGGTTTGAGTGTTCTCGCGACGATCATTCGTTCGACTCCGTTGATGAGAGAATTTGCGACCGAATACAGCGCGAGCCCGGCGCCAAGGTGCGACAGAACGAGGAAAGTCACCACGGCGCTCAACGCGACCGGAACAAGGTGCGACGCCGCGCTCGCGTTCGGAATGGCCTGCACGCCCGCCCACGCAAAGAGACCGCTGACCACCGCAGCGACCAACGCGAGCCCGCGATCGGGCGCGGCGAGAGAACGAACCCAGAGGAACGTCGCGGACGACCCGGCCGCGACGCTGCCGCGAATCGCGGCGTACAGCGCTGCCGCCGGCGGAAACTGCACGAGCGACCCGAGCAAATCCTTCGGATCGAGCATCGCAATGCCATGCGCGGCCTGCAGCGCACGGGTCTTTTCAAATGCGACAACCGGTTGGTCTGCATATCGCGTCTTGATCGCGTTCAGCTCAGGTGCGAGGCGGCGCATCACGCCTTCTCGCACAAGGCGACGGCGCGTCGCGGCAATGGTCACTGGGAGCAGCGCGATTCGTACGACGCTCGACGCAACGAGAATCGCGGCGCCGAAGCTGCCGCCGAATGCACCGGAGAGAACGAACAATCCGCCGCGAAGAACGTCGATGATGCTCGACCAAAGCATACCCGCATCCTGGTGAGAGGGTTGCTCAAACTACGACGCGCCGGCCCGCGAAGTTGCTGAGCTAACCGACGGCACGTCGAATGCCGGCGGCCTGCCCAGCCATTGGCGACATGACTACGGATTTCACGGCCACCGCAACCGATTCCACCGGCAAGTAGTGGCCAGTGTCGCTGAGCTCGATGAAGGGCAAGGTTGTCGTCATCGCGTCGGTAACACGCAGGATGGCTACGACAAGCCGAGCGCGCGATCAAAGCAGCGAAAGCCATTTAACGGAGAATGAAAATCGCCGGCTGATGGCGGCTACCTGCCAACAGCCAGCGACTTTCTTCCGTAAGTCGCGCCACTATTGTGAATGCGACCGCAGCGTCGACGGCGATTCGCCATCGACGCGTAACTATCAGTTCGCCGCCCCGTCGCGGCGAACGACGACTCGCTTTCCGCGAATCTTCGTGGCGCGCAGCGCGGCGATGATGTGTTCGGCCGATATGTCAGGAACCTCGACGAGCGAAAAGCGATCGGCGATTTCGATCGCGCCAATATCGGCTGAGTCGATGCCGGCTTCGTTCGCGATGGCGCCGACGAGATCGCCCGGTCGAATTCCCGCCTTGCGACCAACACCGACATAGACCCGCGCGATGTCGCCCGGCGGACGGCGGTCGCTCGTCGGTTTTCCGCGACGCGGTTGCGTATCGCGCGATGGCTTTTCTCCGCGTTCCGGACGAGCAGGACGATCCGTCTTGGCGGCAACCCGCTCCGGTCGCTCGGTGCGTTCCGACCGTTCCGAGCGTTCCGAGCGCACTGGACGCTCGCCGTGGCGCGGTCGAGTCTCTCGATTCGGGCGCTCGTCGCGACGTGGAAGCGCCGCGTTTGGAATTTCCTCATCGGCGTCGGTCGCCCCGTCTCCGGCCGCGTCCGCGATCTTCACCGCGGCAGCAGCCACGTCGAGCACGTCGTATTCCTCCGACAACGACTCGATCACGATACGGTACGAATCGAGGCCGCCGGCAATGAGAGCTTCCTCAATGGCCGCGCGGGTCTGATCCAGCCGGCGCGCGCGAAGATCGTGAACCGTCGGAACGGATTCGATGGCGATCTTGCGCTTCGTGACCTGCTCGATGTTGCGCAGCAGACGATGCTCGCGCGCTTCCGCGAGCGTGATCGCGACGCCTTCGCGTCCAGCACGACCGGTGCGGCCGACCCGATGCACATACGCATCCGGCGACGACGGCACGTCGAAGTTGACGACGTGCGAGACGTGTTCGATGTCGAGCCCTCGGGCCGCGACAT
>JBDTAE010000274.1:0-39219 GCA_039924785.1 Gemmatimonadaceae bacterium
GCGCGATCTCATTCTGGCTTTGCACCTGCGCCAGCGTCAACTCCGCCGCCGCACGTGCACGTTCCGCTTCGGCCTGCGCGATCGCGCCACGGTTGCGATCGAAGATCGGCAACCCGATGCCGATGCCCAACGTCGGGAGCAATCCGGTCTGACTCGGATCCTTATACTCGAAGCCGAGCGAAAGCGATGGCGTCGAGAAGATCGATCGGTGTTGCAGTTTGGCGGCAAGCGTCGCCGATTGCAGCGACAGCCCCGCGGCGACTTCCGACAGCGGCGACTTCGCGGGGATCGCCGCGGCGGGCGGCTCGGCGAGTGAATCGGTCGCATCGATCTGCAGGTGATCAGACACCATGCCGAGCACGGATTGCAAGTCGAGCAACGATGAAATCCACGTCAGCGAATCGGCCGCGGCGATGTTCTCCTGTTGCCCGGCGTTCACCTGCGCGATATCGACATCGAGATCGCTCGCGTCTCCCGCGTCGCGCCGGCGCTGTACCATGTGCAGCAGGCTGTCCGCGTCGAGAGAGTTGCGGCGGGACAGCGCCAGCTTGTCACGCGCCGCGATGGCGTGCGTGTACGTCGTGTCCGCGTCGAGGGCGATGGTCGCTCGCGCAAACTGGAATCGGATCTGCGCCGCCTGCAGCCCAACCTCCGCCGCGCGAATTCGCGTCCGCCGCAGACCGCCAAGGTCGATCGGAACGTCGAACGAAAAATGATAATTCGGGAAAGATTTACTGTAACTGCTCGTGAGCGACGGGTTCGGCCGCGCCCGGGCCGCGATCACTCCCGCGCCCGCGACCGCGGTGTCCGCCTGAGCGACGCCGAGCCGAGCGCCTCGTTCCATCGCCGACTGGAGCGCGCCGGTGCGCGTTAGGGGAGTTTGACCCGTCATGGACGCGGCAGGGACCGCGCATGCCACAAGCAGGGCAATGCGAAAGCGCATGACGTGAATGGATTTGCGTGAGTGGTAGAGACTAGCCGTGGTCACCTGTCAGGACGATGACACCACGTCGATACTTGCCGCGGGAAACTGAACGATTGCGCGAGTACCTTGTCCAGGCGCTGACTCGATGGAAATCGAACCGTCGTGCTCCTCGACGATCCACCGAGCAATCGACAAGCCAAGCCCAGCGCCCTCTGACATTCCGTTGCCCTCAGACATTCCGCTCTCCGACGTAGACTCGCGCCTTCGCGATGGATCCCCTCGATAGAACCGATCGAATACGTGGGGAAGCTGCTCGGCTGGAATTCCAATTCCCGTGTCGGAGACGACCAGGGACACGCTCGACCCGCGCGCGGTTACCGCGACGCGCACAACGCCCCCCGCGCCGGTGAATTTGATGGCGTTGTCGAGGAGGATCATCACCGCCTGCCGCAACAGTTCCGCATCGCCGCTCACGGCCGCTTCCTCGAAGTCGACGACCTCGAGGCTAACCAACTTGCGATCCGCAATCACGCGTGCCGCCTCGGCTGCGTCAAGCGCGATGTCGTCGAGGAACACGCGGTGGTGCTCGATTGGGCGTTCTCCGGCGTCGGCTCGCGCAAGCATGAGTAAATCCTCAACAATGCGACCGAGCCGGGTGGAATCCTGCTCGATCCCCCGCAAGGCGCGCACGTATTCATCGGCATCGCGCGGCCGCTGCAGCGCAACCTCCGCGCGGCTGCGGACGATCGTGAGCGGCGTGCGAAGCTCGTGCGCTGCGTCGGCCATGAACCGGCGCATGTGCGCGATTGCCGCCTCCACCGGCGCTGTCGACTGTTGCGTGAGAAACCAGCCGCCCACCGCGACCAACACCAATGCCGCGAGCGAGGTCACGCCGAACACGACGATCAGCGATGTGTAGCGGTCTTCGAGCTCGATCTCGTCGGCCACCGCGACCGCGACGAGACCCGGACCGCTCGGCAACACGATCGGCTCCGCGTGCCCGCGAAGGATGCGATCGTGCGGGGCGTTGAACGCCCTGTCCGCCCCGCGGTGGATCCACCCGGCCCGCGCAAGGTCCGCGATCCACGGATCGACAGGCTCGCCAGACGTCGAATGGCCGGTGGTGTCGAGCACATAGAGCGTTCTCCCGGGAATTGTGAGATCGCGAATCGAGTCAAACGGAATGAACCGCGTCGCGGAAGCTGTCGCGGCGCGATCGCGAACGGTCGCCACTCGCACCAGCTCGTGCGTCGCCTCGCGCAGCGACAGATCGAGCTCTCGGTCGAACCGCTTTGTGATCGTCGCAAACAATCCCACGCCGAGCAGGAAGAGAATCGCGAAGAAGGTCCCGACGTACCACGCGGTGAGGCGAAGGCGAACCCGATCGAGCGATGCGCCGAGCGTCGTGGTGCGCGCGCCGCCACCCGTCACGTGAGCGCGGCCGGCGACATCACTCGCCGAGGCGGTATCCCGCGCCGCGCAGCGTGTGGATCAGCTTGAGGTCGAACCCGTCATCGAGCTTGCGGCGCAGGCGCCGCACCAGGACCTCGAGCACGTTCGTGAATGGGTCGTGATTTTCGTCCCACACGTGCGCGCTAATCGCCGCGCGGTCGACCACTTGACCGCAGTGCCGCGCGAGAAATTCGAGAAGTGCAAACTCCTTGGCCGTGAGCTCGATCTCGCGTCCGCCGCGCCTGACACGATGCGCGCGAAGATCCACCTCGAGGTCAGCGGTTGTCACCGTTTCCGGCGGCAACGTTGGACGGCGCCGCGCCAGCGCGTGGACGCGAGCAACGAGCTCACGAAACGCGAATGGCTTCGTGAGGTAGTCGTCGGCGCCGGCATCGAGGCCCTGCACGCGATCGTCGACGGTATCCCGCGCGGTGAGCATCAACACCGGCGTCTCGACACTTCGCGCGCGCAGGGCGCGGCACAGGTCGAAGCCAGACCCGCCCGGTAGCATCACGTCGAGAATGATGACGTCGAACGCGCCAAACGACGCGCGCGAAGAACCATCGGAAAAGGTCCCTTCGCGCACGACGTGCATTCCCTGTTCACTCAGGCCCTTTTCGACGACCGAGGCCAGCTCGTCGTCGTCTTCTACCAGCAGCACACGCATCGTTGTCGCTCGGCGGGTCCGTCGGTGGTTCTGACGTTGAGTCTACTCGCCGCTCGGCGTTGCTGCTACGGCTTCTTGGTCTTTGCCGCGGCCTTCGCTTCGGCCGCCGCTTCCTTCTTTTCCGTCGCCGGTGTTTCGTGCGCGACCGCGATGATCTTGCCCGTCACCGCGTTGACGTTGACTTCGTCGATGCCGCTCTTGCCTTCCGTCTTCATGTCGTAAGAGTACTGGAGCTTTCCGTTCTCGCGCTCGAGCTCGACGGCTTCGATCTTTGCCTTGGGCAAACGCTTCTGCGCTGTGGCCGCGGCCACTTCCTCGGTGATCTTGCTGGCCTTCACGAGCGAATCGGGCAAGTCGCGCTTATAGGTGGCCTGTGCGCGCGCCGGGGGAAGCGCGATGGCCGACGCGACGAGCGCGGCAGCGATGTATGACAGTTTCATGATTGTCTCCAGTGTGGGTGGGAAAGCCTCTTGTCGTAAGGTATCCGACCGTACCTTTCCTCACGATGACAGCGACCGTCCGCGAGCGTGCAGGACGATGCCGGCGACACCGATGCAGATTGCCCCCCACGCCGCGCTCACCGCGTAGCCGCCAATCACGTCGCTGGGGTAGTGCACGCCGAGGTAGACCCTGCTCACGCCGACGAGAATCACGAACGCAGCGCCGAGCACGGTTGCAACGCCAAACCACGCGCCCTTCAGAATTCCATAAGTGCTGATGACGAACAGCGTCATCGCAATACCGATGAAGGATCCCGAGGAATGCCCCGACGGAAAACTGTACGACGCGTGGGTGAGATAGGCCGCTCCGTACGTCGGCCGGCCGCGTTTCACAGCGACTTTCACGACGGCTGCGAGAATTCCACTTCCTGCAAACGCGGCACTCCACGTGACCAACATCGGCGTGCGCCGATACCACCACAGCAGTCCGCCGCCGGCGACGGCGAGGATCGTCATTGATACGGGTGAACCGGCTTGACTCACGTGTTGAAAGAACGTCAGACCGGACGACGTGACATGCGCGTGAATCCAGGCATCGGTCGCGCGGTCGAGGCGCACCATCGTCGCGTTGTCCAGCACCGCGTCGAGCAGCGCGCTGAAGAGCCAGATGCCACCGCCCGCCACAAGCAGGCTGACAGTGAGCTCCAATCCGAGAAACCTGTCGGAATCGACGCGCCTGGCGAAAAAATTCCGGAGACGTTCAACCCACATGGTGCGTGATCATCGGTCGAACGAGAACCCGACCTGTGCCCCGCCGTCGACGGTCGGACCCGCCCGCATGCCGAGGAAGATTCGGTCGATGAGGTTGTTCGAATGACCGTGGCTATACCGCTCGACTTTGATGCCCGCGAATGTTCCGATCGCGGCCCCGAGCGCGACGTCGCTGGCCCAATGCGCATTGTTATACATTCGCGAAAGGCCAACCAGCGTTGCGCCACCATACATGACGGGAGCAACCAACCAGGTCTTATGCGGCCACCATCGCTGTGATTCGCTCGTCACCGCCGCCGCCGCCGCAAATGCAGCGGTCGCATGCCCCGACGGAAACGACTGGTAGTTCGCATCTCCGAATCCCCGCCCGAACTTGAAATCGTGTGCGCTCGTATCGCCTGTTTGATACGGCCGGGCCCGGCCCGCGACGCCTTTGAGCAGCGTCGTTGCGGCGGACGCGAGCAGCACCGCTTCGGTCCCGTGCAATCCGAGATCTTCCACGTCTTTCCAACCGGCAATTCGACCGACACCGTACATGCCGACGCCGATCACGACGGCGCCGGGGGACGCTATGTATTGGACGTCCTTCGACGTGGTCTTGAAAAAATGACTCGCTTGCGTCGACGAGTCCTGAAGGCGGCGCGCCATCGACCGGTCGAGCGGAAACATCGCGAAGGTCAAAGCGACGAAACCACCCGCGAGCGCTGCATCGCGATAGGTAAATAACGTCTTTGACGCATGGACACTGTCTCCCTGCATCGGTGTTTGCGCGATGGCGGAAGACGATAGAGTGGCAAGCGTTAGCCACGCGAGGGCAGTGCGGTTCGGTTTCATGCCTAACGGTGGCACGAACGAATCGTGCCACCGCGGTTTTCTGACCGCCTACGGATGCTGGTCTTGGGCCAGCACCGGCGAAACCTGAACGGCAGCTGTCTTTTCTCGCGCTGCCCGTCGACGCGACAGATGTCCTTGCCACTCGTCGAGATACGTGTAGAACACCGGCGTCACATAGAGCGTGACGAGCTGTGAGAACGCGAGGCCACCAACCACCGCCACGCCAAGCGGACGTCGCGTCGCCGCACCGGCGCCCCAACCAATCGCGATCGGCAGCGCGCCCATCAGCGCGGCCATCGTCGTCATCATGATTGGGCGGAAACGCACGCTCGCCGCTTCGAGAATGGCTTCCGAGGGCGTCTTGTTGCCGTCACGCTGCGCTTCGATCGCAAAGTCGATCATCATGATCGCGTTCTTCTCGACGATGCCAATGAGCATGATGATGCCGACGAAGCCGTAGATATCGAGGTCGAGCCCGAACAGAATCAACGTGACCAAGGCACCGAACGCGGCGAACGGAAGACCCGTGAGAATCGTGATCGGATGAATGAAACTCTCATACAAGATTCCGAGGATCACGTAGATCACGAACACCGCGAGCAGCATGAGCAACAGCAACCCTTGCTGCGTGCTGACGAACGCCTGCGCGATTCCGGAGAAGCTCGCCGCGACGGACGCCGGTAACACCTCGTTCGAGATCTGTTGAACACTCGTCAACGCCGTTCCCAGTGACACGCCCGGCGCGAGGTTGAACGACACTGTCACCGACGGAAGCTGGCCGGAGTGGTTGACCGTCACCGGTCCCACACTGTACCGGAACTTTGCGACCGCATTGAGCGGCACCAGCGGACCGCGCGACGACCGCACCCACAATTTTCCAAGCGCGTCGACGTCCGACTGATACTCCGGCAGCAACTCCATAACGACCCAATATTCGTTCGTCGACGTATAGATCGTCGATACCTGGCGCTGGCCGAATGCATCATACAGAGTGTTTTCGATCTCGCTCGCCGAGACGCCGAGTTGCCCCGACTGTTCGCGGTCGATGTCGACGGTGACTTGCGGGTTCTCGATGAGCAAGTCGCTGGTCACGTCGGTCAGACTGGGCAGCGCGCGCAGGCGACGCTCGAGCTCGCGCGCCGACGTGTTGAGCGCGTTGATGTCGCCGCTCTGCAGCGTGTACTGATACAGGCTTTTCGACGCGAGACCGCCGATGGAAATCGCCGGCGGATTTTGCACGAACACGGTGATGTTCGGAACGCCGGTCGCCGACTTCGTGATGTCGCGCGAAATCTGCTCGGCGCTTCGCTTGCGTTCGTCGATCGGCTTGAGGTCGATCGTAAGCTGGCCTTGATTTGCCGCCGCCGTCGTGCCAACCGACGACGTCACCGAGCGAACGTCGGGATCTTTCGCGACGACGGCCGCGATGTCGCGCTGATGCTGCACGAGTGCGTCGAACGACACGCCTTCCGCCGCTTCGGTGGTCGCGAGCAGCTGGCCCGTGTCGTCCGTCGGGAACAAGCCCTTTGGCGTTTGCCAGAAGAGATAGCCCGTCGCGAGCAGGATGACGAGCGAGAACACGAGCGCCAGCGGACGACGCTCCATCACCCAAGCGAGCGTTCTCTCATAGAGCCCCAACCACGCGTCGTAGAATCGCTCCGACGCCTGGTACAGCTTGCCGTGCTCCTTGCCGTGATCGGACTTGAGGAAGCGGCTCGACAACATCGGCGTGAGCGTCAGCGACACGAAGCCCGACACCAGAATGGCGACGCCGATCGTGACCGCGAACTCGTGGAACAGCTTGCCGATGATGCCGCCCATGAACAGGAACGGGATGAACACCGCGGCGAGCGAGAACGTCATTGAGAGAATCGTAAAGCCGACTTCCGATGCGCCGTCGATCGCGGCCTGCATCTTTGGCTTCCCCATCTCCAGGTGTCGCACGATGTTCTCGAGCATCACGATCGCGTCGTCGACCACGAAGCCGACCGCCAGCGTGAGCGCCATCAGCGACAGGTTGTCGAGGCTGTAGTGCAGCAGGTACATGACCGAGAACGTGCCGATGATCGACATCGGCAGCGCGAGGCTCGGAATAATCGTCGCCGACACGTTCCGGAGGAACAGGAAGATGACGAGAATCACGAGGACGAGCGTGAGCTCGAGCGTGAACGTCACGTCGTCGACCGACGCCTTGATCGTCGCCGAACGATCGTACAAGGTCGACACCTTCACCGACGGCGGAATTTCAGCCTGCAACTTTGCGAGCGCCGCCTTCACGTGGTTCGCGACGTCCACAGTGTTCGTGCCGGGTTGGCGCTGAATGGCCAACACGATCGACCGCTCGCCATTGTACCAGCTCGCCGTCTTGTTGTTCTGCACGTCGTCGGTCACGCGCCCGACGTCGCCAAGGTGCACCGGCGCGCCGTTGCGATACGCGATGATGATGTCGCTGAACTGCGACGCGCTGTCAAGCTGACCGGTCGCCTGCACAGTGAGCGCCGTATGGGGACCGTACAACACACCGGTCGGCAGATTGACGTTCTGGCTGGTGACCGCGGCAGCAACGTCCTCGAGCGCAATGCCGCGCGTGGCCAACTGGCCCGGATCGAGCTGGAGCCGCACCGCGTACTTCTGCGCGCCATACACCAGCACTTGCGCCACGCCGCCGACCATCGACAATCGCTGCGCAAGGGTCGTCTCGCCGAACTCGTCGAGCGTCGATAGCGGAACCTCCGTCGACGTCAACGCGAGCGTGAGAATCGGCGCGTCGGCCGGATTCGTCTTTTGATACGAGGGCGGAATGATGCCCTGCGGCAACTGCCGGCTCGTCTGCGCGATCGCCGCCTGCACGTCCTGCGCAGCGGCGTCGATGTTGCGGTCGAGCGCGAACTGAATGACGATCTGCGTCTGACCCAGGCTCGACGTGGACGTCATATTGTCGATGCCGGCGATCGTCGAGAATTGCTTTTCGAGCGGCGTCGCCACCGTGGCGGCCATCGTCTGCGGACTCGTGCCGGGCAACGTCGCGCTGACGGTGACCGTCGGAAAATCGACGTTCGGCAAATCGCTGACCGCCAACTGGCGGTACGACACGATGCCGAAAACGAGAATCGCGACCATGACCAGTGTCGTCATGACCGGACGTTTGATGAACAGCGTTGTGATTTCCATGCGCGAAAAACCGCCTAGTCGCCGGCCACAGGCGCGGTCGTCATGGCGGGGGCGCGATGCGCCCGCTCGCCAATCCACGTCTGGAGCTCGTCAAAGTACGAGTAAAAAACCGGAGTCACAAACAGCGTGACGACTTGAGAGAATGCTAATCCGCCGACCACCGCGATGCCCAACGGACGGCGCGACGCCGCGCTCGCGCCAATGCCGATCGCGATCGGCAACGTGCCCATGATCGCCGAGAACGTCGTCATCATGATCGGTCGGAAGCGAACGCTCGCCGCCTCAACGATCGCCTGCGTCGGCTTCACGCCTTCGCTCCGCTGCCGCTCCAACGCGAAGTCGATCATCATGATCGCGTTCTTCTCGACGATTCCGATCAACATGATGATTCCCACATAGCCGTACACGCCGAGCTCGACGTGCGTCAGATACAACGCAAACAATGCACCGAATGCCGCGAACGGAAGGCCGGTGAGAATCGTGATCGGATGAATGAAGCTCTCGTACAGAATCCCGAGAATGATATAGATGATGAAGATCGTGATCAGCAGCAGAACGCCCATGCCCTGTTGGGAGTCCTGGAACGCTTGCGCCGTGCCGGAGAAGCCGCCGGTGATCGTCGCCGGAAGCGTCTGTCGTGCAACGCGATTCACCTCATCCGTCGCCGCGCCGAGCGATACGTTCGGCGCGAGATTGAACGAGATCGTCACCGACGCCATCTGCCCGGAGTGCGCGATGCTGAGCGGGCCGGTCGTCGACTCGAAGTACGCCACGTCGCTCAACGGAATTTGGCGGTTGCCCGACGCCGGCACGAAGAAATGCTCCAACGCCGACGCGTCAACCTGCGCACTCGGCACAGCCTCCATCACGACCCAATACTCGTTGGTCGGCGTGAAGATCGTGGAGACCTGCTGCTGGTTGAACGCGTTCGCCAACGCCTGCTCGATGGCCTGTGGCGAAACACCCAGGCTCATCGCCCGCTGCCGATCGATGTGGACCTTGAGAATCGGACTACGGTTGAGCAGGTCCGACGTCACTCCCGACAACATCGGGTTCGCCTCGAGCCGCGCGAGCAACTTATTCGCTTGGGAATACAGCTGCGTGATGTCGGGCCCGTGCAGCGTATACTGATACAGCGTCTTCGACCCCCGGCCGCCGATGCGAATGGCCGGCGGGTTGCTCACGAACACCTGCACGCCCTGAATGCCGCTCATGACACGTTGCAGCTCCCGCACCATGTCGTCCGCCGACGGACGCGTGCCCGCCGGCGTGAGCGTGATGTTGAGACCAATCTGGTTCGAGCCGCCACCAAAACCACCGCCGGCGTTCGCGGTGAACGATGACACGTTCGTGTCGGTGGCGAGCTTGGTCGTCGCCTGACGCGCGTACTGCAACATCTGAACGAACGACGTGCCCTGCGCCGCCTCGATCGTCCCGTTCAGCGAACCGGTATCGTCCGGGGGAAACAGGCCTTTCGGAATCACCGACCAGAGCACCGCGGTCAGCGCGAGAATCACCGCAGAGAAGAGCAACGTGAGCGGCCGGTGCCGCATGACGAAGCCGAGCGCGCGCTCATACCGGCGCAACGCCCCGTTGAACAGGTTTTCAGTAAAGTTGAAAAACTTGCCGTGCTTCTCTTCGTGCTTCGCCTTGAGGAGGCGGCTGCAGAGCATCGGTGTCAACGTCAGCGCCACCAGCCCCGACACGAGGATCGCCACGCTGATCGTGATCGCGAACTCGCGGAACAATCGGCCGATGATGCCGCTCATGAACATCAACGGAATGAACACGGCCGACAGCGACAAGCACATCGAGATGACGGTGAATCCGACTTCCTCCGCGCCATCGAGCGCGGCGTCCACCGGCTGCTTCCCCATCTCGAGATGCCGCACGATGTTCTCGAGCATCACGATGGCGTCGTCGACGACGAAGCCGACGGCGAGCGTGAGCGCCATCAGCGACAGGTTGTCGATGCTGAAGTCGAGCGCGTACATCACGCTGAACGTGCCGATGATCGCCATCGGCAACGTGAGGCTCGGAATGATCGTAGCGACGGCGCTTCGCAGGAAGAAGAAGATCACCGCGATCACGAGCACGAGGGCGACGAGCAGCGAGAACTTCACGTCGGCCACCGCGTTGTTGATCGACACCGAGCGGTCGTACTGCAAACGAACCTTCAACGTTGGCGGGAGCCCCTTCTCGATCTCGGCGAGCGCCTCACGGACCCGCCGCGCGACTTCAACCGTGTTCGTTCCCGGTTGGCGCTGCACATACAAATTCACAGATCGCTCACCGTTGAACCAGGCGACCGATTTGTTGTTCTGAATGTCGTCGAGCACGTTCGCGACGTCGCCGAGCCGCACCGCGGCACCGTTTCGGTACGTAACGATCAGACGGCGAAATTCATCCGCGTTGTTCATCTGACCAGACGCCTGAATCGTCAGCGTCTTGTCCTTACCATATAGTACGCCCGTGGGCAGCAACACATTGTTGTTGCGGATCGCCGCCGCAACCTGCGAGACGCCGATGTTGCGGCTCGCCAACTGCGCCGGATCGACCTGCACGCGCACCGCGTACTTCGCCGATCCGTACACATTGACCGCCGCAACCCCTTCGACGATCGACAATCGCTGTGCGATGGTCGTCTGCGCGTACTCGTCGACCTGCGTCATCGGCAGGATGTTCGACGTGAGCGCGATCGTGAGAATCGGGGACGCCGCCGGATTCTGCTTACGGTACGACGGCGGCAGAATCGTCGACGGAAGGAACGGCAGGGTCTTGCCGATGGCCGCATTCACATCTTGGGCGGCCGCCTCGACGTCGCGGTCGAGCGAGAACGTGATGTTGATGTTGGTTCCGCCGAGGCTGCTGCTGGACGTGATCTCATCGATGCCGGCGATTGCGGAGAAGGCCTTCTCGAGCGGCGTTGCCACCGTCGCCGCCATCGTCTCCGGACTCGCGCCAGGCAGATTCGCGTTCACGCTAATCGACGGGTAGTCGACCGTGGGCAGATCGCTCACCGGAAGCTTTCGGTACGAGACGATCCCAAAGATGACGATCGCGATCATGATCAACGTCGTCATGACCGGTCGTCGAATGAACAGGCCGGTAAGGCTCATGACCCTCGAGTACCCGAACCTGCGTTCGCGTCGGCGCCACCGCTTCCACCGCCGGTTGCGCCACCGCCTCCACCCCCGCCGCCCTTCCGTCCGCCCTTTCCACCCTTGCGACCAGCGCCCGGCGCGCCGCCCGTGCCGTCATTCGCGTCGCGGAGCTTGACCGGAGAATCGGGGGTGAGACGCGACTGTCCATCGGTCACCACGCGATCGCCTTCCTGAATGCCGCTCGAGATGATCGAGAGTCCGCTGGACGCGCGCTCGACGACGACGGCGCGCTGGCGGGCCGTGTCGGATTGATCGACGACGTAGACGTAGTTCCCGCGCTGGCCGGTTACGACAGCCTGTGTCGGAACCACGAGCGCATTCTCTTCGTCGAAGAGGTGCAACGATGTGGTCGCGAACTGGCCGGCCCAGAGCCGGCCATTAGAGTTGTCGAATTGCGCCTTGAGCTGCACCGTGCCGGTCGTGGTATCGACGGCGTTGTCGATGAACGACAACTTGCCCGTCGTGCGCTCGCCCATCAGCGCCGTCGACTGGTCCACCGTCACCGGCCCGGCTGTTCCCGACGCTCCGGCGTTGCGCGGTGCACCGCCGCTCCCGCCGACGTTTCCACCGCGACGACCGCCGCGACGCCCCGTGGCGGCATCCCCGCCGGCCGACTGACCGCTCGTGTGCGGACCGGGACCACCCATGGAGCCACCAGAACCACCCCCGGCGTTCGCGGCGCCCGCGACGCCCGCGGCGTCACCCGCGCCACCGCCATTTCCCTTGCTGCCGCCGCGCATGCTCCCCGCTTGCGACGCATCGTCCTGCACCGGATCCATGTTCGCGGCCGCGAGCGAATCGATCGACGGCGACGCCGGAGCAACACCACCCGCCACGGCCGTCACCGGAAGCCCGCCGCGCGAGCCGTACTGCAGGATCAGTCCGAGCTGCGAAGACGGAATCGAGAAGCGCACCAGAATCGGGCGCACCTGATTGATCACAACCAGCGCCGCTCCGGCCCCCGCGTGAATCAGATTTCCCCTTCGCACGAGCAGTCCCCCCGTCTTTCCACCAATCGGAGCGCGGATGACGGTGTTATCCAGATTGAACCTCGCGTTGGCGACCGAGGCACGATCGGCGCGCACCGTGGCGTCCGTCGTCGCGGCCGTTGTGAACTGCAGTCCGGCTTCCTGCGGCGTGATGACCTTGGCGGTCAGGAGCTTCTGATACCGATCGCGTTCGCCGGAGGCGTTCGCGGCCGACGCACTGTCGCGCGCCAGCACGGCCACCGCCTGGTCGTACGCGTTCTGGTAGGGTCGAGCATCGACATGGAAGAGCGCCTGGCCGGCGCTCACGTCTTGGCCCTCTTGAAAATCGACGCTCGTCACGATGCCGTCGACCTGCGATGCAACCGCCGCAGTCTGAAGAGGAGTGACGATGCCGTTCGCCTCGATTACGTAAGGAACCGTCGCGCGCCGCGCGGGCACGACGGAAACGGTCGCGGGCGTCCGGGTCGGCCGCTCCGGCTTTTTCGCACAAGCGCCAAGGGTCGCCAAAAGCGGAAGCGCAATGGCAATAGAAGACAACGATGCGCGACGATCGTCGAGCCGCAATCCGGTCATCGGGAGCAATTCAGCGTTGAAAGTTCGGGACGCGCAAGCGAAACGAAAGCGCGTGGTGGCGGCCTCCGCCAACGGCAGGCAGCGAGGCAGAAACTGACCTTCATATTACGTGCACGCGGCCCAATGCGTTCGGAACAACACAACGTCGCTATTTGGTCACCCAAACGATCCGACGAGCCGTCGGTTGGTCCCTCGGGAGCCGCAGTCCGAATTGGCATCGACTTCGACCTCGTAAATCGCTTAATCGCTTACAATATAGACATTTACAGACGACGGCGGACAAGCCGCTCTTGTCCGATGAACGGCGAATGGCAGACGGTGGAGGCGTCCTCAGCGACATGGCCGCCTGGGAACTCCGGACCCGCGCTTCCCGACCGACGTCAACCTCTCGTAGTCCGCGTCGGCGGTTGCTTGGCGTACCGAGGCCGGAACCCGAATAGCGACCTCTCCATTCGTCACAATCGGGTCACTCGGCGGACAGTCTGCGCGAAACGCGGCACAACCCCGGCGCCGACGACCAAGGCCAGGTCTCCGGAGCGTTGGCCGCGGACGCGTCTCGTGGACGAACCGCGACGGCGCGTGGGAAATGTCGCGCACGCAACCAGTGCCGGAGCGTGTGCCGCAGGCGCCGACGCTCGGAACGGTGAGCGTTGGCGGATTCACGACCTGCGGCTCCGACGCTTCCGGCGCGGCGTATTGCTGGGAAGCAAATCCCCGCGGTGAAATGGGCGTCGGCGCGAGCGACGGCAGCCTGGCGCCAATTCGCGTCGCGGCGAGCGGTGCACTTTCACATTTGAGCGCCGGCATGCTGCAGAGTTGCGGTGTGGCGATGAGCGGCGCGGCGTTTTGTTGGGGCGACGACTCCTTCGGCCAACTCGGCGTTCCGTCGGAATCGCTCACACAATGCTGCGGCGCGCAGACGCTCGCCTGCAGTCTCGTGCCCGTTCAGGTTTCGGGATCGCTCCACTTCTCGCAAGTCAGCGCGGGACTCGGAAGTCACACGTGCGGCGTGACCACCGACGGATCGATCGCGTGTTGGGGTCTCGGACTCTCGGGGCAGCGCGGCGACGGAACGGCAACGTACGTCGTGTCGACACCGACCGTCGTGCGCGCACGGTAATCTCTTCCGCCGAGCGAGCGAGTTGGTTGACGCGCTCGGAGTGAGGTTGGACATTCTTCGTGTCGCGCGTTCCCTCGACCATTCGAGGCGCGCTCCTCCTCCACTCGGAACACATGCGTCGAAGCCGCTCGATATCCATCGGTCGCGCGTTGATCATCGCCATCATGCTGCTGGCGTTCGTTGCGGTGCGGTTCCATCTGCTACCACGCTCGCCGAAAGCGCGCGAAACGCCGCCGCCGCATGTGGGGTCGCTCTCGGTAAATCACGCCGTCGCGCACGATGTGTCGGGGCGGCTTTCGCCGAATAGCGTCGTGACGGAGAGCGCGATCATGGACGATGATGACGAAGATCGCGAGCCCGGTCTCTCCGCCAAGACCGGCGACCGCGATTTCGTGCTTCCTCCGCGCGGTGCCTCGGCGGTTGGCGTCGATGTCGAGCAGAAGCAGCAGGGAGCAAGGCCGGCGATTCCGGTCGTCGCCAGTTTCGATGGGCTCGGTGCGAATTTTTCCGGACCGCAGGGCAGCGCAACACTGCGCAATCCGTCCGACAACTCGCTGGCCGTGGGCCGCGATCACATCGTGCAGATCGTGAACACGCGCACGGCGATTTTCACGAAGAAAGGCCGCATGTTCGACACGACCGGCAAGGTGCTGTACGGTCCGGTGGAGACGAGGAATTTCTTCAAAGGATTCGGCGGGCCGTGCGAGGCTCGCAACAACGGGGACGCCGTCGTCCGGTACGATCAACTCGCGGATCGATGGCTGATCGTCATGCCAATTTTCTCACGAAGCCCCCTGCGTTCGGTTGAACCGCCCGCCGGACGCGCGGGAGAACCGGCGCGCGAGAGCGAGCGCGGACAACCCGGTCAACCCGGCACCGCGGTGAAGCTCTTTGAACCGCCCGCGCCTTCGCCTGCTCAGGACACAGCAACGGCCCGCGGGGCTCGCGGTGCGGGAGCGCGCCCGCCCGCGGAGCAGGGTTCGTACGCGATGTGCTATGCGGTGAGCACCGGCCCCGACCCATTCGGGCCCTACTATAGATACGAATTCACGCGCCCCCTCTTCCCGGACTATCCTCGGCCGGCGATTTGGCCGGACGGATACTATGTGCCGAGTAGTACCGGCGACGAGGTGATTCAGAAGCAGGCGTGCGTCGCGGATCGCCGTAGAATGCTCAAGGGTGAAGAGGCGGCCGAGCAATGCGTGATCATCGACGGTGTGAACTTCCTGAACAACGCCGACGTCGACGGAAAGACAACTCCGCCGCCTGGTGCGCCGAACGTCATGATGGCCGCGGGCGGCACGCAGTTGAAGAAAGTCATGGAGGACGACGGTATTTACGTGTGGCAGTTTCACGTGGATTGGGCCGATGCCGCGAAGACCGCGGTGACCGGGCCATCGAAGATCGTCGTCGCGCCGTACCACTATTTGTGCGACGGCCAGCTCACGAATTGCGTGCCGCAGCCGGGTACCGATCGTCGCCTCGACGCGCAGGGCGACAAGCTCATGTCGCGCCTCGCGTATCGTCGCATTGGAGATCGTGAATCGATCGTCGCCGTGCATTCGGTGAATACGGCGGCCGGAGGCGGTGGCGTGCGCTGGTACGAGTTTCGTGTGCAAGGACGCGAGCGCGCGGTGGAGTTGCACCAACAGGGGACCTACGCGCCCGACAGTCTGTTTCGATGGATGGGAAGCGCCGCGATGGATGCCAAGGGCAACATCGGAATCGGCTACTCGTTCGGCGGCACGCCGAACTTTGCGGGGCAGCGATTTGCCGCGCGCCTTGCCGACGACAAGAAGGGTGTGCTCTCGTTTCACGAAACGGTTCTGGCGGAGGGTGCCGCGCCGCAAACGAACACGCTGCGCTGGGAGGACTACGCCGCGACCGCGCTCGATCCGGTGGACGACTGCACGATCTGGTACGTCGGCGACTATCTGCGCAAGGACGCCGCGAACTACTCGACGCGCATCGGCGGGTTTCGCATCCCCGGCTGCCGCTGACTATTGAGACATTCCTTAACGATACATTGGCGGCGGCGAGTCCGCGTGGGTCTCGGTCACCCGCGCGTTGAACGCGAGGGCGGCGCTCACTTGGCCTTTGAGGCGATGGCCGGCGCGGGAGAGCGCCGGCACGCGCTCGATCACGAGCTGCGCGAGACAGAGCTGCCGGTCCAGCGGCATCGTGGCGGAATCATTTAGAAAAGACTCAAGGTCGTCCGGCGTGATGACCATTTCACGCGCCAGCGTGGCTCGGTCGAACACGCCGCAACCGTCGACCTTGCGCAACAGTTCGATCGCGCGACCGGTACTCCGTCGGGTCGTCATGATGGCCCCGCGTCGGCAAAGTATGTGTCGATCGCGAACGAGACGATGCGGATACGCATCTCGCTGTGCCCCCCATGCAACCCGCTCGCGAGCTCCGGAAGTGAATCCATCGTCTGTTTGAGTCGAATCAACAAACGCTCGGGCTCGAGGCCTTCGGCACGAGCACACCGGCACAGGTCGCGAAGAGGTTCCCGCACGCTCGCGAGCCCCGAGGCATCACGAGGAGGGTTGGCTAGCAAAGCAACACGCAGCGCGGCCAACGCTTCGTCGGCTGAGTGAGGTCCAGCGCCTTCGCTCGAGTTCATCGTTCTCCGTTGCGCGCGCAACAGCGCATTCCGCTGGCCTCAGTGAGCTCCCGACGCCCGGCGCGGCAGCCGTCCACCGTGAAAAAGTCCAAGAATTGCTGAACCTAAAGCAGTGACGTTAAACCTTGCAAGGCGTTTCCCTGTATAATGTTATGCCACCGCGTACGTACGATTTCGTACGGACGATGCATGCACGTCGTGACGTGTTTTGATCCATTCCGGCTCGATCGGCAGTAACCGAGAGTACGCCTCGCTCATCGCCGCGTAACACTCGC
Source organism: Gemmatimonadaceae bacterium (assembly GCA_039924785.1). Lineage (GTDB taxonomy): Bacteria > Gemmatimonadota > Gemmatimonadetes > Gemmatimonadales > Gemmatimonadaceae > JAQBQB01. The sequence continues at coordinate 17,011 of JBDTAE010000274.1, forward strand.
ACGATGCGGCCTCGAGCCCCGCGCGATCGAGCACGGTGATCTTGCCGCGCTTGTAGCTGATCAAACCCGCGCGTTGCAGCGCCGACGCGGCGACCGTGACGCTCGCGCGCCGAACGCCGAGCATCACGCCGAGAAATTCCTGCGTCAACGGAAGCTCGTTGGTTTCCACCCGGTCGTGCGTGATGAGCAGCCAGCGCGCGCAGCGTTGCTCGACCGAATGCACGCCGTTGCACGATCCCGCGCGTCCGACCTGATCGATCCACGCTTGCGAATACAGTCGCATCAGTGCCCGCAGTTCACCATGCTCGGCGAGCAGCGCGTCGAAGTCCTTTCGCGTGATGCGTTTCACGACGCCCTCCACTTGTATGATGCAGCGCGTCGGAACCTGATCGATGCCGTTCAGCAGCGACACTCCGCACATCCCTTCCCAGCCGATCGTGCCCACTTCGACGGAACTGCCGTCCTTCATCACCGTCACGATGGACAGACATCCGCCGAGTGGAAAGTAGACGTACTCCAGTGGGCGACCCGGTACAACGAGTATTTCCTTATAGGGAGCGGGGACCGTTTCGCTGACCGCAGTCACCAACGCGTACAGCTCGTCCGACAGCGCGGAGAGCAGCCAATTCTTCTCGTTCCGCTGCGCAGGTGCGATCGACTTCATTAGAGACTCTCTCCCGAATTGTTGCATGGAGCGCGCATGGAGCGCGCATGGCAATCGTGTGACGCGCGCGCAGAGCGACGGCAAGTGCAAGTATTAGGACGACGGAGGCGGCGCAGCTTAAACGAGACTCGCGAAGAAAGCGAGTGATGAGGCATCGCCTTTTGTTGTGAGCGATTTCGTACAATTCTCGAGGGCATCACGCGACGATTTCGTCACCGCGATGCGCATAGGTCGGCTGCGAGATTGTTCGGTGTGTCATCGAGCCGCGTCGGCGCTCGGTGTTTCGTTTCAGTTCACGGCAGTGGATCACCACACACGCCGCGTGACTTGAAGGCCGATGCGCGTCGCCGATGCGGCGTGCTCGAATGCTCCCGCCGCAACATAGACATGTATCGCGAGCAAAGTGAATTCCGTGAACGGTTTCGTACATACCTTTGCCGCGACCCACCCGAATCCGCCGCCGCGGCCCGCGCGAATCGTCCCGCATCGACGGTCGGCCTGCATGGCGTTCGTGAAACACACGGGCGACAAAATCCGCGAGCATGAGAAATTTCTAACAACACGCTGATCGCCTGCGCTCCCGTTGCATGGCCACTCGCGTGACTTGTCCCATCCGCGCCGGATACTCCCGGCAAATTCCCGGAGAACCGTTGTCGATTTGACGCTCGCTCGTTCGACGTTTAGGTAGAAGCCGGTAAGACCACCGGCCACACCCAACCCGCGCGCGCCAAGCGCCGAACCCGGAGACACGACCAATGCGATTCATGGTGATGGTAAAAGCCGACAAGAATTCCGAAGCCGGCATTCTGCCGACCGAAGAACTGCTCACGGCGATGGGCAAGTACAACGAGGAGCTCGTCCGAGCGGGCGTGATGCTCGCCGGCGAAGGGCTTCAGCCAACCTCGAAGGGTGCGCGGGTGAAGTTCTCCGGCTCGAAGCGCACAGTGATCGACGGACCCTTCACCGAGACCAAGGAGTTGGTCGCGGGGTTCTGGATCATCCAGGTGAAGTCGAAAGAGGAGGCGATCGAGTGGGTCAAGCGCGCCCCGAACCCTATGCCCGGCACCGAGCCCGAAATCGAAATTCGTCAGATCTTCTCGCCCGAGGATTTTGGCGAGGCATTCACGCCCGAGCTCCGCGAAGCGGAAAAACGGATCGCCGAGGGCATGGAGCAGAACGCGAAGAAATAGCCGGCGGCCGGCGCTTGCACTCCCGCGCAAAGCTGGTGTGATTGGTAGCCGTGACGGCGACCAATCACACCACCATCTCCCGAACAATCGACGCAGTCTGGCGTATCGAATCCGCCAAGCTGATCGCCCGGCTCACGCGCATGGTGCGGGACGTCGGCCTCGCCGAAGATCTCGCGCAGGACGCGCTCGTCGCCGCGCTGGAGCGCTGGCCGAACACCGGCGTGCCCGACAATCCCGGCGCGTGGCTCATGGCAACCGCCAAACACCGAGCGATCGACCTCATTCGGCGCGACGCGCTGCACGAACGCAAAACGGCGGAGATCGGCCACGAGATGGAGAGCACGATCGAACGCGCCGTTCCAGACCTCGATGCCGCCATCGACGACAATGTCGGCGACGACGTGCTTCGCCTCATCTTCATCGCGTGCCACCCAATCCTGTCGATGGAAGCACGCGTGGCGCTCACCCTTCGCCTGCTCGGCGGATTGACCACCGACGAAATCGCGCGCGCGTTTCTCGTGCCGGAGCCCACCATCGCTCAACGGATTGTGCGCGCGAAAAAAACGCTGAGCAACGCACGCATTCCGTTCGAAGTGCCGCGCGGTGACGACCTCACGGCCCGCGTCGCGTCGGTGCTTCAGGTCATCTACCTCGTGTTCAACGAGGGCTACTCGGCGACCGCAGGCGACGACTGGCTTCGCCCTGCCCTCTGCGACGACGCTCTGCGTCTTGGTCGAATTCTCGCGGAGCTGGCGTCGTCGGAAGCCGAAGCCCACGGGCTCGTGGCGCTCATGGAGATCCAGGCATCGCGCTCGAGCGCGCGCGTGAATGCCACGGGCGAACCCATTTTATTGCTTGACCAGGATCGCGGCCGCTGGAATCAACTCCTCATTCACCGTGGGCTCGACGCGCTCGCTCGGGCTGTGCAACTCGGCGGAGCGCGCGGCGTGTACACGCTTCAGGCCGCGATCGCCGCGTGTCATGCCCGCGCGCGCGTTGCAAGCGAGACGGATTGGGCGCGCATCGCGGAGTTGTACCGCGCGCTGTCCGAGGTCGCGGCGTCGCCGATCGTGGAGCTGAATCGCGCGGTGGCCGTCGGAATGGCGTTCGGCCCCGACGCCGGACTTGCGCTTGTCGACGCATTGCGCGCGGAGCCGTCGCTGGCGCGCTACCATCTGCTGCCGAGTGTGCGCGGCGATCTCTTGATGAAGCTTGGCCGCGGTACGGAAGCCCGCGAAGAGTTCGAGCGCGCGGCCGGCATGACGAAAAACGCGCGCGAGCGCGAACTACTGCGTGATCGGGCGCGATCGGCGGCGGCGAAGGACTAGCGCGCGCGCTCCAGCGTGGCGACGACGTGGTCGATGTCGTCCGTCGTGTGCCCTGAGTTCATCATGAAGCGCAGGCGGCTCTGCCCCAGTCCAACGGCCGGGAACATGATGGCGTCGACGTGAATCCCCTCCGAGCGCAGCGCGCCCGAAATGCGCTCGCACTCCTGCTCGTTCCCGACGTGGAGCGGAACGATCGGCGTCTCTGTTGAGAGAAGTGTGAATCCCGCCGCGCGCATGCGCGCCACGAAATACTTCTGATTCGACCACAAACGCTCGCGACGCTCGGGCTCGTCGGTGACCATATCGATGGCTTCGAGCAGCGCCGCGGCCTGATCGGGCGGAAGCGTCGACGTGAAGCCGTACGCGGACGACGCGATGCGAAGAATGTCGGCGATGTACGACTCGGTGGCGACGAAACCGCCGATCGCGCCGTACGCCTTGCTCAACGTTCCCATCTGAATGATGCGCGGACTTTCGATGCCGAAATACTCCGTCGTGCCGGAGCCCGTCGGCCCAAGAATCCCCGTTCCATGCGCGTCATCGATGTACACGACGGTATCGTATCGCTCGGCGAGCTCCATCATCGCGGGCAACGGAACGATGTCGCCGTGTTGGCTGAAGACGCCATCGGTCACGATGATTTTGATGCCCGCGGTCGAGCCCTTCAACTTTTGTTCGAGATCGTTCATGTCGGCATGCTTGAACGCGAACGACGCCGCGCCCGACGCCTTGATTCCCTCGCGAATGCTGAGGTGATTGAACTCGTCCGTGAAGAACGCGTGCTTCCAGGCGGTCTGCGGCATGTAGCCGAACGCCCGCGCGAGTTGAGCCGCCTTCACGAGGGCGGGCAAGACGCCGAGGTTCGTCAGATACCCCGTCGCGAAGAGCAGCGACGTTTCTTTCCGTTTCACGCCGGCCAGGCGTGCCTCGAGCTGGTGATAGAGCTCGAGATCGCCGCCGAGGAGTCGCGATTCGCAGTTGCCGACGCCGTATTTGTCGAGCGCCGCGTGCGCTCTCGCTTTCATGCGGGTGCTGCCCGCGAGTGCCAGATAATTGTTCGTGCTGAACGACACGAACTCGCGGCCTTGATAGCAAAAGCGCGGATCCGGGAGCGTCGACGGCACGACGACGTCGTGATCGTTGCCGCGGGCCTTGAACCAGACGGCCAGCTCTTTCAGGTCTTTCATTTTTGCTCGCGGTAGGAACGCGCGACGAGAACAGCATTCATTCCGCCGAACCCGAACGAGTTCGACATGACGGCGTTGAGTGGCACGCGTCGCGCCTCGTGGGGGACATAGTCGAGATCGCACTGCGGATCCGGACGGTCGAGGTGTGCGGTTGGAGGAACGACGCCGCGTACGAGCGCCAGGATCGCGACGAGCAGTTCCATCGCACCAGTCGCGCCCATGAGATGGCCGTGCAGGGCCTTCGTCGACGAGACTGCAACGTGGGCGGCGTGCGCGCCAAACGCGTTCCGGATCGCGCGCGTCTCCACCACGTCGCCGATGGCCGTCGCGGTGCCGTGGGCATTGACGTACCCGATCTCGTCCGCGTTCAGGCCGGCATCGGCGAGCGCGGCGAGCATCGCGCGGATCTGGCCGGACGAGTCGGGTTTAGAGATTCCACATGCGTCGGCGGTGTTGCCGTAACCGGCGATCTCCGCGTAGATCTTCGCGCCCCGTCGTTCCGCCCGGTCCGCCGGTTCCAGCACGATCGCCGCGGCGCCTTCTCCAAGCACGAGCCCCGTCCGATCGAGCGAAAACGGTTTGCAGCTTCGCGCCGGATCGTTCCCCGCGTGCGCCAGTGCGCGCATCGCGTCCCAGGCGCGAAGATTCCCGAACGTGATGAGCGCTTCCGAGCCACCGGCGACCACGAGATCGGCGTGGCCGTATTGAATCGCGCGACACGCTTCGCCGATGCTCGCCGCGGACGATGAGCAGGCATTCGAGATGTTCAATGACGGTCCGCGCAGGCCGTTCGCGATCGAGATGTGGCCGGCCGCGCCGTTGCTCATTCCCATCACGACCGATGATGGCCGCACCCGGCCCTCGCGCGTGGTGAACAGCGCGCGATACGAATCTTCGATCGACGTCGCGCCGCCGAGCCCGGTGCCCCAGTACACACCGGAGCGGAAGGTCTCTTCCTCACTGAGCTGTGGCGATGCATCGCCCAACGCTTGCTTGGCCGCGACCAACGCGAACTGCACCGCGCGGTCAAGCTGCGCCGATTCGTGCGCCGGCCAGTGTGCCGACGGATCGAAGGCGATCTGACCGGCAACCATTTTCGAATCGTCGGGAAGGCCCGCGAGGTGCGCCGCGGCAATTCCCGATCTGCCGGCAACGAGCGCATCGAATGACTCGCTGGCGCTCAGACCCACCGGAGAAATCGCGCCGATGCCCGTGACGACGACACGTCGCACTATGCGATCGACGGCGGCGTCACCGATGTCCGAAGACCATCCACGACGTTCGCAAGCTCCTGCAACGTGTGGACGTTCGCTACGGCTTCCTGCGGAATCGGAAAACCAAAATGATCTTCGAGCTCGAACAAGAATTCGAGAAAGCCAAGCGAATCAATGCCGAGTTGATCGACTGGAAGGTCCGCGTTGACCGACTCCGGATCACCACCGAACTGTTTTGCCGCGAGTGCTTTGATGTCGTCTAGTGTGTCCATGGGTCGCCACGTACTGGTTAGGTCATGCTACATGATTGTGACACGCCGCGATGGTTCCGGCCCACAAATTTTTCTTGCGAATAATCACTCTTTCGCGCGAACCCAGACCTGCGAACGTCCGAAGAGCGAGAAGCCAATATATCCTCGCACGACGAGGCGCTCGCCATTGTCCGTCAGGCGAAGCTTGGCACGATAGGTCTTGCCGGTTTCGGGATCAAGAATTTCGCCGCCGCTCCATTCGTCTCCGTCAGCGCGGAGACCGCGAAGAATCTCCATTCCGAATACGGGCTTTCCCTTTCGGTCGCCGGGACATTCGTCGCAAATCGGCGAAATCGTGTCACCGGGAACAAGCGAACCTGTCACGACGCCGACAAATTGACCGTTCACTTCGCGAATCACGACGACACCGCGCGGCTTTCCATCGACGTCGCTGATCGTGTGCCACGTGCCAGCCGGTGTGGTGTGCGTCTGCGCCACGAAAAGAAGCGCGAGGAGTGCGAGCAAGTGCATAATAGATGGAGCGAAGGAAGAAGACGAAGGCGAAGGACGAAGACGAAGGAAGAAGTCGAGAACGCAGCCAGAGAACGCACACTAAACGGGGTCACGCGAAGAGCGAATTGCTTCAGCGCTAAACGTCGCGCCACCACGGTGTCGCACGATCGACCAACGACGGCTCGATCGGTCGGCCAAGCGGCGGTGTCAACACTCGAACGCCGGTCGCCTCCGCCAGCGCAAGCAACGTTTCCGCCGGCTCATCCCATTTGTGCAGCGCCAGGTCGAACGTTGCCCAGTGAATCGGCAACAGCGTTCCGCCGCCGCAGAATTCGAACGCGGTGAGCGCGCGACCCGGCCCAAGATGAACGTCCGTCCAGGCTGGATGCCACGCGCCAATCTCGATCATGCAGACCTCGAACGGCCCGAACCGCTCGCGGATCTCCTTCAGATCTTCGGTCAGACCAGTGTCAGCCGAGAAGAATAAGCGGCGCTGCGGCGTCGCGATCACCCACGACGACCACAACGTCCGATTGCGATCGGTGAGTCCACGTCCCGAAAAATGTTGCGCCGGTGTCGCGACCAGCGTTAGGGGCGTTCCGCTCACGGCGTGCGTCTCCCACCAATCCAACTCGGTAATCAACTCCGGCGCATACCCGAATCGCTCCAGCCGCGTGCCGACGCCGAGCGACGTGACGATCGGCACGCGCATCGCCGCGAGGGTGCGGATGCTCGACGGACACAGATGATCGTGGTGATCGTGTGAGAGCAAAACGACGTCGACCGGCGGCAACTGTTCGATCGTCGCGGGTACGGGATGAAACCGCTTCGGTCCGGCGAACGACACGGGCGAGGCGCGTTCGCCGAACACGGGATCGATGAGAATTCTCACATCGTCGCATTCGACGTACAGCGTGCTGTGGCCCATCCACGTGATCCGCAGTCCTGTCGCGACGGGTGTAGCCCAGGTCGACAGCGGACTCTCCACCGGCAGCGGCACGCGTGGCACGCGCGCCTTTCCGCCGAAAAAAAACTCTCGCAGGACGCCGAGTGACGGCCCTTTGAGCGACGGTCCCAGCCCGGACGGATTGAAGAATTTCCCGTCGCGAAACTGGTTGGATTGGTTCGCTCTGCGAAGGCGCTCACCGCTCAGAAGTGGCATGCGGCGAAATCTAGGGCGTGGGTTCGTGGGGAATCGGCCCCCGGGAAATTTTCCTCGTTCCCCGATTTTCTGGTGTTTTTGGACGTTCCACAATCGTTGCAAGTCGTTCTAGATCAATGCATTACGAAAACCAACCGAGTGGCACCCTCGTTGCCTTAGGAACGGTCAGCGGCGCAACGGACAATGCGCGCCAAAGGATGGTTTCCTGGTGCACGCAGTCTTGTGCAACCGCGTGGGTGAACTCGAACCAAATGGGTGCCTTGTGAAGAACTTCCGTACGGTCTCGATCATGCTGGCCTCTGCCACCGTGCTCGCCGCATGCAATAATGAAGCAAAACAGCAGCTCGCGACGGTGTCGCATGTCGACTCGCTCCGCGTTGATTCACTTGGCGGTATCCGCAAGGAACTGATGGACGAGGTGATGGTGTCCACGCAGTTCGTCAACGAAATCAACACCGAGCTTGGCAAAGCACGCACGTTGTCGACGAAGGGCGAAGCACAGCTCGAGACCGGCGCCGAGATGACGCAGGTCAACGATCAGCGCAAGCGCGTCGTCGTACGCATCGCGCACCTCGTCGCCAAGCTCGACTCCGTTCAGGGTCGCCTGGCCAGCACGCGGGCCCGCGCCGCCAAGATCGAAAAGACCGACTCCGGTCTCGTCGCGCAGGTCGCGCAGTATGAGCAAACTATTACGGAGATGCAGGCCACGACCGAGCGTCAGCGCGCCGAGCTTCAGGGCGTGATCGATAAGCAGACCAGTCAGATTGCCATGTTGAACAGCCGGGTCGATACGCTGACGACCGTGAGGACCGCGCTGATCGATACCGTCGGCCAGTTGACGACGGAAAAGAATGCGGCGTATTACATCATTGGCACCAAGGAAGAGCTGTTGAAGAAAGGCGTGCTGGTCGCGGAAGGCGGCAAGCGCTTCCTGATCGCCGGTTCGCGCAACATCGCCCCGGCTCGTGAGCTGGATCCGGCGAACTTCACGCGAATCGACCGACTGGCAATCCGCAGCATCCCGCTTCCCGAGGGCGAGTACCAGATCATGTCCCGCCAGAATCCGACCTACACCGTCCCGCAGGCGCAGAAGGACGGCAAGATCGTCGGCGGCCTGACCATCGAACAGCCGGAGCGTTTCTGGCAGCCGTCGCGGTTCCTGATCATCGTGAAGAGCTGATCCCGAAGCAGCAATTACCGCTGAGGTTCCCGGCCCGTCGCTTCCGACGGGTCGGGAATTTCGTCACATTACAGGAAGACATGGATACGACTCGGCTTTCGGTGCTCGTCGTCGACGACGAGCCTGCGTTGCGTGAGGTCCTCTCGCTGCGCATCGCCGATTGGGGACATGACGTGCGCGCGGTTTCCGATGTGGCCGAAGCGGAGCGCGCGCTCAACGGCACTTCGCCCGATCTGGTGCTCTGCGATGTGGTCCTGCCCGGCGGCTCCGGACTGGATCTGCTCAAGCGCATCAAGGCGCGAGACGAAAGGATTCCCGTGGTGATGATGACGGCGCACGGCGACGTCGATCGCGCCGTCGACGCGATGAAGAGCGGGGCCGCGGATTTTCTCACGAAGCCGCTCGACTACATCGTGGTCAACGCGCTCATCGCGGCGACGCAAAGCGACGTGCGCCAACGCCAGGAAAGCCACTCGCTCGACCTGCACCTCGACGGGCACGGAAGCGTCGGCCTCGTCGGCGGAAGCCGCTCGATGCGCGAGATTCGCAAGCTCATCGAGACGATCGCGCCGAGCGACGCGTCCGCCATTCTCACGGGCGAAAGCGGCACTGGCAAGGAAGTCGTCGCTCGCGCCATTCACATGGCGAGCAACCGTGGCGACAAACCGTTCATCGCAATCAACGCCGCGGCCATACCTGAAGGTCTCGTCGAAAGCGAAATCTTCGGACACGAGCAAGGCGCGTTCACCGGCGCGACGAAATCGCGCGCGGGTGCGTTCGAGCTCGCGAATGGCGGGACGCTGTTCCTCGACGAGATCGCCGAAATGCCGATCTCGCTTCAGCCGAAACTCCTGCGAATTCTCGAAGAGGGTCATGCGCGTCGCCTCGGTGGAAGTCGCGAGATCCCCTTCGACGTCCGAGTCCTCGCGGCGACCAATCGCAATCCGGCGCAGGCCATTCGCGACGGCATGCTGCGCGAGGACCTGTTCTATCGATTGAACGTGTTCGAGGTCAAGCTCCCGCCGCTTCGCGATCGCGCCGACGACATCGGACTCCTGGCGCAGCATTTTGTTCGCGAGTTCGGCAAGAAGCACAAGATGGATGTGCATGGCGTAGGCGACCCAGCGCGACAGTTGCTCGAAGCGCATTCGTGGTCGGGCAACGTGCGCGAACTGCGAAACGTGATGGAACGCGCCGTCATCGTCGCGCGCTCTGGCTGGATCGAGCCGCGACATTTGCCACCGTATCTACAGTCGCTCAAGCCCGGCGGAGAGCCGACACTCGTGCTCCCTGCAGGCACCACGCTCGCCGAAGCCGAGCGAGCCCTGATCATGCGAACGCTCGAGCGCGTCGGCAACAACAAGGCTGAAGCGGCGCGCCAACTCGGTCTCGACGTTAAGACAATTCGAAACAAGCTTCGAAGCTACGGGCAAGAGGCGTGAACGTCCGAACGAGGCTGGCCGGCGCGTTTGCGCTGTACATCGCCTTGCTCGCCGGTCTGTCGCTGTACCATATCCGTACCACGCGGCGCGCGGTCGCAAGCGGTCGCGCGCTCGCCGAGATCGCCTCTCGCTTTCGCGCGACCTCCACGACGCAACTCGGCCGGATTGCGCGCTCCAGGAATTACGCGCGAAAGTATTCGGTCACGCGCGACAAGCGATACCTCGCCGACGGCCTCGACACAACGATGGCCGCGTTCAATGCCGAGCTCCGCACGCTCGATGCGACCAGGCTCACGCCGGTCGAACGTCGACGGCTCGACTCGTTGAAGACCGTCTTTCACGTCGCGCAACTGCAAGCCGATTCTCTGCATCAGGCGCCAGCCGGGCGCGATTCGGTCATCGTGGAATCATTGCAGGCCACCTTCGATCGTGCCGCAACGGCCACGGCGGCAGTGAGCGCGGCGTCCCAGCAAGCGATGTCGCAAAAGTTGGTGGAAGCCGACGAAGCCGAACAGTCCGCCGAGGACTTCACGCTCGTCGCCGCCGGCGGCGCGGTGCTGCTGAGCCTTCTGCTCTCTGCGGTTCTCGCTCGCTCGATTCTGAATCCGCTGGCGATGCTCACGACCGGCACGCACGAAATTTCCGCCGGCCGATTCGGCTACCGTCTCAACGCGAGCGGCAGCGACGAGCTCGCGCAGGTGGCTCGTGATTTCAATTCGATGACGGAGCGTCTCGACGAGCTCGATAAGATGAAGCGAGATTTCGTCTCGAAGGTTTCGCACGATCTCAAGACGCCGCTGTCATCGATGCAGGAGACGACCGGCGCGTTACTCGACGGCGTCGCCGGACCGATCAACGCGAATCAACGAAAGCTGTTGGCGATCAACCACGAGAGCGGCCAACGCCTGCACGGCATGCTCACCAAACTGCTCGATCTGTCGCGGCTCGAGGCCGGTTTCAAGCCTGAGCTGCACGTGGTCGACGCGCGCCAGCTCGTGCGCCGGTCCTTCGAACGCATCAGCGACGGATCCGCGCGCGGCCGCGTATCGCTGACCCTCGGCGACGGTGTGGCGCAGTATCAGGTCAAGGCCGACGCGGAAGGTCTCTCTCAGGTCGTCGATAACCTTCTCGACAATGCGCTGAAGTTTTCGCCGTCTGACGGAACTGTTCGCGTGCGCATCGTCGACTTCGCGTCGCGAAGCGACAAGACCCCCGCGGAACGCTGGAATGCGTTGCAACGGCCGGCCGGCAATCGTCGCGGCGCGGTGCTCATTACCGTCGCCGACGAAGGCCCGGGCGTTCCCGACGCGGAGAAGGAAAAGATCTTTACGCGATTCTATCAATCGGAGAGCGGTCGTGCTGTCCAGAGTCGCGGCGTCGGGCTCGGCCTCACGATCTGCCAGGAAATCGTCACCGCGCACGGCGGCGTGATTTGGGTATCCGACAATGAGCCGTGCGGAAGCGTGTTCAACATTCTGCTCCCCGAAGCGGTGCGGGTTGCGGGCGACGCGGCGAGCGAGCCCGCGTTCGCCGCAGCGCGCGGGAGAGACGGGTAATGCGTCGCACGCGCGCGGCCACGACCCTCCTTGCCGTGCTGCTGTCGGCATGCGCCACGACGCAGTTCGATCGCTACTTGTCGGAACAGCGGTGGACCGAGGCCGCCGCCATTCTTGCCGCCGATTCGAGTTTACTCAACAACGAACACGAGCTGTACCAAGCTGGAGTCCTCTTCAGCACGCCGGCGCGTCCCACGTACAATCCCGCGCGGGCGCGAGTGCTGTTCACTGCTCTGCTTGCGCGTTTTCCGCAGACGGAGCACCGCGACGATGCTACGGCGCGGTTGAATCTCATCGACGAGGTCGCGAGGGCCAGCGCGGACGCGCACGCGAAGCAGCAGGACGTCGAGACGCGAATCGCGGCGCTGACGGCGGAATCGCGCGCGCTGTCGATGCGACTGGATTCCGCGCTGGCGCAGCGCGACTCTCTGCGGTCCGCGGTGAGCAAGCTCGAGGCGGATCGCAGAGACCGCGACGATCAGATTCGCGCGCTGCGACTCGAGCTTCAGCGCCTGAAGGAGATCGATCTGAAGCCGAGGACGCCGCCGCCGGTCAAGCCGGAGTGAGCCGGAGTGAGCCGGAGTGGCGGCGCACGGAAAATATTCGCGTTCCTGGCGCGCGGTGCGTGTCGCGGCCCAAGGGTGGTGTTGTTAAGTGTATTTTAAATAAGCTGTTGCGCGGATTGGACCCTTCGGCACGACGGTTGCTTTAGAAATGTGCGTAGAAGTAAACGCCTACCTGAGGACAATCGCCATCAGCCGCATGATCAACGTCCAACGCTGGGAGCATTCCCGCGATTCCGATCGGCATTCGTTGGACGCGCCGGAGCATCTCGCCGAAGAGCTCGATGTGCGCCAGCACGGCATCGTTGCGGTCATTGGGTCGTCTCCCGAGCGTTACGCATTGCCGCTGGTGCCGCGCGTAGGCACGAACGGAATCATCTATTCGCTCGACGCGTCGGATCCGTCGATCGTGCGCCCGGCGCTGGATCTGCCGTCGCAGATTCGTGTGCGCCATAGCAGCCGTGATCTGCTTCCGCTTCCCGATCATTCCGTCGACCTCGCGTTGCTTGCGTTTGTGCTGCGGCAGATCGCGCATTTGCGGACGATGCTGACGGAGATTCGGCGGGTGCTGCGACCGGGTGGCCGTATCGCGGTGGCTGACTGGATTCGTCAGGAAGAGCGCGAGGGACCGACACGGGAAGAACGTGTTTCCGCGGCGACGTGCGAGCGCTGGCTCGCGGCCATCGGGTTCGGCCTCCTCGGACAGCGCGCGCTCAATCGCTCGCAGTACCTCATCATCGGACGTCGTCCGATGACCGACTGATGCCGGCGGTCGTCGTGTCGGTGTGCTGCACCAAAGGGCGAACCCGGACTGGAACGGATTGAGCGGACAGACGCAGAGACTGCGTTCAAAGCAACACCGTTGGGAGCGACGGCGTTCGAAGAGAGGACACTCGAACAGGCGCGTTCAATAAACCCCTTTCAATTAATTCTTGCACTGAAATCGCTTGTTGCTGCTGTTCTCCTGTTGAACGTAGTCTCCGCGTCCGTCCGCCCCATTCCGCTCCAGTCCGCGTTCAGCAGTTAGCAGTTAGCCACCACTCGATCCCGCTTGATCCGCCGCGATAACGATCGGTGCTGACGGGACGACGCTCGCGCCGAGAACCATTGTGAGAAACACGGGCTAGTTGGAGGGCTACTTGGAGGGCTAGTTGGAGGGCTAGTTGCCGGCTGCTGGCGAGATCTCGAGTGTCAGTCGCACAAGGGTTGGATCGGTCTCAAGCTGACACGTCGCCAGTAGCCGGTCGCTAGTCCCCGAGCAATGCGGGTCGAAGGACAGCGATGAGTGTTTTTAGACAGGGCTCTCTGTCGTCGTCAGGTTGCCCAGCGAACGAGGCAGCTCGGGCGGCGTAAGAGCCCTCGTCGTTTCGCGACCCCTCCGCTCGATCTCACCACGTGTGCGCTCGACGCCGACTTGAGAATCGCTCCTCGAGTCAGCGACATCAATTCCGCGTTGTGACTACTTGGTGCCCGACTCATCCGGCGTATATTGACGGAAAGCGCGTCGCGAGAACGCCGCGCGTCAGAACCCGTCAACGCTGGCGGTACCATCGGCCCTTCGACAACGACGAGGCAGCACAATGGCCATGAAAGAGGGCGCTCCCACGACAGGCGTCGTTCCACGCAGTATCAAACGCTACGGCTGGCGTCCGGATACTCCGGACCAACGGGACCGGCAGAGCGCGTTGAAGGTCATGCGCGTCAACAAGCTTCCCGCGTCGGTCGACCTGTCGAAGAATTCGGCAATGCCCCCGGTGTACGATCAGGGGCAGCTCGGCAGTTGCACGGCGAATGCGATCGGCGCCGCGTACGAGTTCGAGACGCGCAAGCAAGGGCTCCAGGACTTCATGCCGTCGCGTCTCGCGATCTATTACGGCGAGCGCGTCATCGAGAGTACCGTGGCGAGTGACGCCGGCGCAGAAATCCGCGACGGCATGAAGGTCATCAACAAGAGCGGCGCCGCGCCCGAAGAACTGTGGCCATATGTTGTCTCTAAATTCGCGACGAGGCCCTCCGCCGCGTACTATGCGGCCGCCGCGAAGCATCAGTGCACCGCGTATGAAGCGGTCGATCAAGCGGAGGCAGCGATCAAGTCGCAATTGGCCGCGGGCTTCCCCGTCGTCATCGGGATCAGCGTCTACGAATCGTTTGAATCGGACGCCGTCGCCCGCACGGGAACCGTCCCGATGCCCAAGCCGAAAGAAAAGCTCCTCGGCGGGCACGCGATTCTCATCACCGGGTACGCGTCCAAGGTCTTTCGATTCCGAAATTCCTGGGGCACCAACTGGGGAAAGAGCGGCTATGCAACGCTTCCCGTCGACTACGTTCTGAACGCCGATCTTGCCTCCGATTTCTGGACCGTGCGGATTATTGAATAGGCGTTCTCCTATGGCGGAGCGGGGCTCGGCGCGAGCGCGCCGGGCCCCGCTTGTCTTTGTTCGCTGGGCCCTGACCGCCCGGTCACGGCGTTTCCGGCGACGACTGGGAACCCATTGATAACAAGACGCTGCAGAAATTCACCTGACCGTCAGATACTCATGTCATGGTCTCGTTTCTGCGCCGACTGTTCGGCTCGAAGAAAGCGTCATCGCCGGCACCGGCGAGTCCCACGGTGCACCTGGCAAGCTCGCGCGCGTCGCGGGCGATATCGGTCGTCGCCACCGACGCCGTAACGTCTACTGGGGCCGCCGCGGTCACTGATACCGCCGCGCAACCAATCGAGTTGTTGCAGACGCTCCGCGCGCGACTCGAGCTGGCGCTGCACCGTCTCGACGAGGAATTGATCGGCGAACATCATCGCTCGGCGGACACCGCGCAGCTCATGCGCGCGCTTCGTGACGATCCACTCACGAACATTCGACAATTGCCGGTCGCCGCGCAGCGCGCGCTTTCCCTGCTCCACGGCGACGCGCCGACCAGTCTTCTCGTCGCCACCTTCGAGCGAGATCCGGCGATGACGCAGGCGTTGCTGCATCAGGTCAATTCAGTCTACTACAACCCGAATGGCGCTCGCATCCTGTCGCTGACCGACGCGATCGGTCGCATGGGCCGCGCGGGCGTGCAGGGCGTGGTGCTTCAGCAATCAGTCGCGGGAATGGTGAGCCGTCCCGGTGGTGAGCTCGACGCGATGGCGCAGAAGGTCTGGAACCACATGGTCCGCGTCGCGCCGCTCGCGCGTCAGCTCGCCGGCGCCTTCGGCGTGGCCGCGGACCAAGCGTTCCTCCTCGGCCTGCTGCACGACGTCGGAAAGCTCGTCGTGTTCGATCGTATCACCGAGCTGCGCAGCGCGAAGCGGCGCACACTTTCCATCGATCGCGACGTAGTCGGTCGCGCATTGCGGCTCATGCACGAACCGCTCGGTGGACTGGTGATTCAGCAGTGGGGCCTCGACGGCGAGATCGCACAGGCGGTCGCCACGCATCATCGGGAGCCGGCTCCGCAAGAGCGAGACCTGCTGTGCGAAGCCATCTTCGTTGCCGAACGCGTCGACTTGGCGCGCGAGCAAAAGACCGAGATCGATCTCGACGCGTTGTGGGCCGCGGGTCAGCTTACGGCCAAACGCCCAGCGGTCGCAGACGCGCTCGGACTATCACCGTCGAACGAAGCCGCGGCGTAAGGCCGCCGGCGCGACGTTCGGGTGTCACCTGCCGGCGACTCTTACCGCCGTCATTTCATCAGCGGACGCACCCAAATGTTGCGATAACTGATCGGCGGACTCGGATCGCCGTGCGCCTGGAGGAGAATGGGCGTGGCTCCGTGCGCGGTGTACGTCGGCGTGCCGATGTACTTCGTCACGCCGCGCAGCGCAACGTGATTCTGCACGAGGACGCCGTTGTGGAACGCGGTCACGTACGCCGGCGAGACGAGCCCGCCTTTCGCGTCGAACACCGGCGCCGTCCACACCACATCGTAGGTCTGCCATTCGCCCGGCTTGCGCGCCGCGTTGACCAGCGGGGGAAATTGCTTGTACATGCTGCCCGCCTGTCCATTCACATACGTCTCGTTCTGGTACGAATCGAGGACCTGCAACTCATACCCATCGGTCCCGTTCCACGCGAGATAGACGCCGCTGTTTCCTCGCGCTTGCCCAGATCCGGTCACGTTCGTCGGAATCCGCCACTCGATATGCAATTGATAATTATCGAATGAGCGTTTCGTCATGATGTCGCCCGTCGACTTCTTCACGGTTGCGATGCCGTCAGCCACCGTCCAGTCGGCCGGGCCCTTGTTCGACGCCCTCTCCCACTGCGAGAGATCGCGGCCGTCGAACAGCACGATCGCGTCCGACGGCGCGTCGCTATTCGTTTTGCCCGGAGTGACGATCGCAGGAACCGGCTTCCACACTTCCGTTTCCTCCGGCTTCATCGGTGCCGATCCAGCCGGACGAGCTTGAGCGAGAGCCGGGGTCGAAAGCGCGAGAGACATTCCCGTCACGGCGAGTGTTGAGCGAAGAGTTGGCATAGAGAAGTTGGGGCTGTGGCCTGGCCGACGATCCCACGGAAGCAACGACAACAATGGACAACGAAGCGGTCTCACGGAAGAGTTTCTCACCCGGCGAGCGAGCCCGTCGAGAATTCGTATCTTTCCGCGAATGCCGATCTTCAGTCCGCCCAAGCCCGATGTACTCTGCCTATGAGCACGCCAACGACCCATTCCGGTGACGACATCTGTTCGCTCACCGCGACCGAGCTCGCCGCGCAGATTCGCGCGCGACAACTCTCCGCGCGCGACGTGATGTCCGCGCACCTCGAGCGCATCGATCGGATCAATCCGGCGACGAATGCGATCGTGACACTGGTCGCTGAGCGGGCGATGGCGGACGCTGCGCGCGCGGACGAGGTCCAAGCGTGCGGCGAGCCACTCGGCGTACTGCATGGGCTTCCGGTCGCGCACAAGGACCTCGTCGAGACTGCGGGCATTCGCACGACGTACGGTTCCCCGCTTTTCCGCGACAACGTGCCCGCGCACGACGCCGCGATCGTCACGCGAATGCGTCAGGCCGGCGCGATCACCATCGGGAAAACGAACACGCCGGAGTTCGGTGCGGGATCGCAAACGTTCAACGATGTCTTCGGAGCGACGCGCAATCCATACGACCGGACGAAGACCTGTGGCGGAAGCAGCGGTGGTGCGGCCGTCGCTCTCGCGTGCGGTATGATTCCCATTGCCGACGGCAGCGACACTGGCGGCTCGCTGAGAAACCCGGCGGCGTTCTGTAACGTCGTCGGGTTTCGTCCATCCCCCGGCCTTGTGCCGAACGAAACGGCTGGCTGGTCGCCGCTGTCGGTAAATGGGCCGATGGCGCGAACCGTGAGCGACGTCGCACTGCTGCTGAGCGCGATGGCCGGTCCGGATTCGCGAATGCCATTATCGATCGACGGCGATCCAAAGCGCTTCGCGCCGCCACTCGACAGCAACGTCCGCGGAGCGCGCGTCGCGTGGTGGAAAGGGCTCGGCGGAATTCCTTTTGAGCCGGAGCTTCGTCGCGTCGTCGACGAGAACCGGGCGATCTTCGAGTCACTTGGCTGCATCGTCGAGGAGGATGAGCCGAACTTCGCCGGCGTCGACGACGCGTTTCTCGCCATGCGCCACGCCGCGTTTACACGCCTGGCCGATCAACTTCGCCCCGGCGCGGCGGGTGCGCTCAAGGACACCATTCGCTGGGAGATCGCCGAGGCGGAACGAACGAGCGCGGCGACCGTGGCGCGTGGGTTTGCGCGACAGACGCAATTCTTCGAGCAGACTGCTCGCTTTTTCGAACGCCACGATTTCTTCGTGCTTCCCGTGACGCAGGTATCGCCGTTCGATCTTTCAATTCCGTACCCGACGTCAATCGAAGGAACGCCGATGACGACGTACGTCGACTGGATGCGATCGTGCTGGTACGTATCGTTCATGGCGACGCCGGCCATTTCGGTGCCAGGTGGTTTTACGAAGGATGGCCTCCCGGTCGGATTGCAGATCGTGGGACGGTACCGCGCGGACTTGAGTGTTCTGCAAATGGCGTATGCATTCGAGCAGGCCACGCGGCACGGCGATCGCCGTCCACGTTTGTAGTGTCCGCGGCACCCGCTCACACGATGAAGCTCTGCGACGATTCCCAAACGCAGCGGCGACGATTCACAAACGCAGCGGCGCCCACGAAACCGCCGAGACATCGAATCCCGCCGCGATCGGCGCCCAACTGCCGTTGTGCCGGCGACCGCCATTCTGGAACCCCGGAGCTCCCGGCGCGAATGCGCTGCTGGTGTTTGCCGGTCGGAAATCGCAGCAGCGGTGGTGATTGTCCATCGCCAGGGAACCGAGCACGCCGATCAACGGCGGTGCGATGCTCAGCGTGAGGAGAATTCCGCCCTTCGCGGTGCGGCCATCATAAATTTGGCCTCCCCCCGGCAAGAGGAGGCCGAGTACCGTGGCGAGCTGTAGATCCTTGTATCCGACGACCGGTCCGGCATCGCGCGGCGGCGGTCCGCCCCGCTGCGCAAACGCGGGTACGGCGACGGTCGCGGCCAGGGCGAACGCAGCGAGGCACTGCGAAAGCATGAGGTGAATCCGGCGATGAGGAAGCAAGCGACCGACCCGACGCCAGGTTGACACGCGATACGCCGCGGACCACTACCCGCTCGTCCGGCGCGGCGCATCGGGCTGTCGCAAAGAAAATTGACAATCGCGCGCAAGCGCGCGGCGGAGTGCAAAATTTTTTTACATCGCGACGATGGTTCGGCTTTGCGGGCGGCAAGTCGAATGACGCTCTTATGACGCACCCGGATTACACTGCCCCCTGAGTGGCTGCAGCCCCTATTCAAAAGGCTTGCGTTCGCTTCGGCGGCCATCCACAGAGGTTCTGGATGAGCAATCACTCATGGTCCCGGGGTACCAGTGAGCTCGGTGGTCCGCGGACAGTCCTGGAGAGAAAACCAGGCACCAGTCGAGAGCGTCGAACCGTGCGCACGCTTCCCGCTCTCGCACATGGCTCCTTTCCGGCGTGCAACACCGGCGCGGGCGTCGATATGAGAATTCATATCGCCGGTCGTGTCGACCGTTGAGACGCCTCGCCGGATCGGCGCAGGGCAGCGTTACTCGGTGGAGCGATCCTCGCGCCATCGAACGACAATACCCTTTGTAGAGAGGTCGTATGAACACGAAGCAAACGCGGGCGCTGCAATCGTTTCGACGGGTGGAGGAGTGGTTCGTCCAACATCCGGCGGTGGTGCCCGGCAGTGGCTCGAGCGCGGCCGCGCTCGGAGGCCAGGTTGATGCGCTGAAACAGGTGGTCGTTCACATGACGGCGCAGGGGACGGAACAAACGACGCAAGCAAGTCTGGCCACGCTTGCGGCCAAGGATGAAGCGACACTCCGCACGACCCTCCGCTCATTACACATGAGCGCGATCGTGAGAGTAGCGCACGCACTCCGCGGCAAGGTTCCGGGGACCGGAGTCTTCAAGTTGCCATCGCATAACATGAGCTCCGATTCGTTGGTACGGGCCGCCGAGGCGATGTCCGTCACGGTGGCGCCGTATGGAGGTGTGTTCGCGGAGCACGGCTTACCAGCTGATTTTATCGCACAGCTGGATGCCGCGGCGGAGGAGCTCAAGTCGAGCGTCGACGCCCGCGGTGTTGCACTGAGCCGTCGCGCAGGTGCAGGCACGGGCTTGGGCGGTGACCTCGCCCTTGGCAAGCAAGTCGTGTCGCTCATCGACGCATCACTCTCGCACGCGCTCAAGGCCGACCCTGCAACCCTGACGTCTTGGCGTCAGGCAAAGCGGGTGACCGTCAAGGGCGTGTCAGCATCGCGAGCCAACAACGTTGCATCGCTCGCCGTCCAGCATGTTTCGTCGGCGAACGGAGGTGTTCCGGCAGCAAACGGCGCGTCACCGTCGGCTTCCGGAAGTGATTCAACGGTGCGCAGCGCGGCACCGAGTTCCAACGGCGGTGTTCCGGCCGCCGGAACGGCAGCACCGGTCCTTGACGGAGATGCATCGGCTGTCAGCAGCACGTCGCTGCGGTCAGTCGGGGTGGAAACGACGGCTCCCATGTCGGAGAACAAAGCCGCCTGACCGGTGACGCGTCGCATGACGGAGGAGATTTCCGTCGCGCGGTTGTGGAAGGTGTGTTTACAGTAGTGGAACGGGCCCACCACATGGTGGGCCCGTTCGTTTCCACCTCAGGCGTGCGCGCTTCCAGTTCCGGCTTCTGCGTTTCCCTCCCCGGCGGGTTCGTTTCCGTCTCTGAAAGACGCGCCCGCGACGTTGAAAGACGAACCCGCGGCGTTGAAAGACGCGCCCGCGGCATTGGAAGACGCGACCGCACTTCTGAACGAGGCACTTCCGCCTCTGAAAGACGCGCCTCCATTCGCGTCAAACGGGTCCGCGCCTCGGGAACGGCCGACGACGTCGTTTGCAGACGTGGTGTCGCATCGGAAATTTGTTTTGACAATTCGACATCTCGGCACCTGATCCTGGCATCCCACACTCGTCGGCCAGACTGTGCGGCGGGCATGAGAGTCAGGGATTCGCTGTCAGGCGACTGTCCATGTCCGCCCAACGCGCAATGCGTACGTTAAGGTACCCAACTCAGCCAATGCTAGGTTCGGCTCCAGCTCGCGACGACTGGTGGCTCCGGCCCTACTCGGAAGGTTCCATGCACACTCACGCGAAAGTTGACCAGACCCGCGCCGGCCCGTTCGAGTCGCCGCATCTCGCCGCGGTTCCGCTTGGCCCCGGAGCGGAACGTCTCCTCGTTGCCCTCGATGCCGTCGCAAGCGGCTTGAGCGGCGTGAGCGGTGCGACCCAGCTACCGGATGATCTGCGCGACGCGACGTGTGAATACGTGCGGCAGTTGCGCGCCGGGGCACTGCAGGGGGAGCAGGTCGTGATTCTCGTGAAGCACGCCATGGCCCAAGCGGGCCTCCTCAAGGAAGGACAGAACTCGGAGCGAGTGGCCAGCGCGGTGGTGACGCTCGCGATTCAAGAATTCTATCGGGACTGACGATCGAGAGAGCTTCGTTGAGCGAGGTCGGAGAGCCGCGAGTATTCGGGAATCGGCAGCGTGCAGGCTCCCCCAGTCCGCGCGTGTCCGCCCGCCGCCCTCGTTAGCTGCTTGGGGTCGGTGTCCCAGCCAGGTCGTCGACTGGCAGCAACACCCTATGGTCCGCATAGCAAAACGCCGCAACGAGAGGATCTGGCGACGGCGTTAGCAGTTGCAAAAATGGGCCTGAGAGGAGTTGAACCTCTAACCTCACGCTTATCAGGCGACTCGGGATTGAACGGAAGTCCGGCAAGATGCCACTTCTCATAGGTGGCGCGCGCGATCAACCGGACTTCGTCAGGACCGTTTGTCGGGGTTTGTCGGCCTGAGTGGAGAGCAAGTGGAGAGCAAGTGGAGAGCACGTCTCCTCGCTTCCTACTTCGCTTTCGCCCGAACATTCGTTGACGGTCGCTTTCCCTTTCCTATCGCTTTCGGTCGCGGCGCCTGCTCCGCGATGAAGTGATCGACGATGCGGTCGATGTCGTAGTCGAAACGGGCCGCAAGTCGGTCACGGACGGCGCGAACCTCGGCGACGATGGGATCTTCCCATGCCGATTCGCGCTTCTGCGCCCTAGGCGCTCTATCAGTCGTCATTGTCGCCTCCCATCAGTTCTTCCGGCGTGCACAGCACCGCTGGCTTATACCCCGCCTTTCGGATAACCGCTTCGAGATCGTCCCGAATGGCCGCGTTCGCAATGTGTTTGCAGTTCCACGTCAAAAGATAGTCCATGCCCGAGATTGCAGCGACGGCGACGTGGAGGGCGTCGTACGCGGCCTTCGGAGGGAGCAGTTTTCTCGAGATGATCGTCGCCGCGAGGGCACTCGCTTCCGGGGGAACGCCGAGGGATTCGATTTCCGACGAGCACGTGATTGCGCTCCGTCGCCGCTGTCGCGTCACCCGCGTCGATTTCCTGAATGACGACCTGCGAC
>JBDTAE010000275.1:0-3634 GCA_039924785.1 Gemmatimonadaceae bacterium
GCGGTGGCACTCGTGTCGCGCAACGGAATCGATAAGGCCGCGCAATTTCCGGAAATCGTCGATGCGCTGGTCGCACTCGGCAAGCGTCGCAAGAAGCCTTTCGTGCTCGACGGCGAGGTCGTTCCGCGCAAAGGAAAGTCCGTCGGTCGCTTTCAAGATCTCCAACAGCGTATCGGTCAGATGAACGCCGCCACCATTGCGCAACATATGAAGGATGCGCCGGTCGCGCTCGTCGCCTTCGACCTGCTTCTCGACGGAGCCGAACCGCTGGTCGACGAACCTTGGACCACGCGACGCGAACACCTCGAGCGCCTTCTCTCGGCGACTCTACCGGACGCGCTCATCCTCGGCGACGTCGATACCGGCAAGTCGAGCGGACCCAGGATGCTCGCAAAAGCAAAGCGCGGGGGTTGGGAAGGCATCATGGCCAAGCGCGCGACCGCCACGTATCGCCCCGGCGAACGCACAAAAGACTGGCGGAAGGTCAAAATCGAGGGGCAGCAGGAGCTCGTCGTCGGTGGATGGACCGAACCGAAGAATTCGCGACAACACCTCGGTGCGCTGCTCGTCGGCTACTGGAGTGGCGACGACTTCGTGTATGCTGGCCGCGTCGGTGGGGGGTTCACCGACAGCGCGCTCTCGCAAACGTTCGCCAAGCTGCACCCGCTCGAGCGAAAGACGTCACCATTTTCCGTCGAGCCGCCGCGCGAAGGCGGGACGGTTCATTGGACGAAGCCCGATCTCGTGGTCGAGGTGAAGTTCAACGAATGGACGAGCGACGGCCGCTTGCGCCAACCAATTTTCCTCGGTCTCCGCGACGACAAGGACGCGCGCGCCGTGGTTCGCGAGGACGTTCCCACAAAGGCGCATATGAAAACTGTAACACCTCGTCGTACGCGATCACGCGCTGGCGTCGCGAACGCGAAAGGCGACGGCGTCGTGCAGGCCTTGACCGACATCGAGGCCAGCGGCGGCAAAGGCGTCGTCGAAATCCCTGGAGCGGGCACGCTCAACGTCACCAATCTCGGGAAGGTGTACTTCCCGAAAGTGAAAAAGACAAAGGGCGATTTGATGCGATACTATGCGCAGGTGGCGCCCGCACTCCTGCCATTCATCGCGGATCGGCCGCTCGTGCTGAAACGATATCCCGACGGCGTCGGCGCGAGTCCCTTCTTTCAACAAAACGCATCGGACGACACGCCGGCGCCCGTGCGCGTCGAAACGGTTCCTTCGGAGAGTACTCCGGGGCGCCGTCTCGTCGGCGGTGATCTGTACTCGTTGTTGTACTGCACGCAGCTCGGTTGCATCGACGTGAATCCGTGGCATTCGCGCGTGGGCTCACTCGAGTGTCCGGACTACACCATTCTCGATCTCGACCCAGATCCGAAAGCCACGTTTGCAACGATCGTCAAGGTGGCGAAGACCATTAAAGATCTGTTGGACTCCGCGAATCTGGTCGCGGGGATCAAGACGTC
The DNA here is from genome assembly GCA_039924785.1 of Gemmatimonadaceae bacterium. Lineage (GTDB taxonomy): Bacteria > Gemmatimonadota > Gemmatimonadetes > Gemmatimonadales > Gemmatimonadaceae > JAQBQB01. The sequence continues at coordinate 1,476 of JBDTAE010000275.1, forward strand.
TGGCTCGCGCGGGCTGCACATCGTCATCCCGCTTCCGCCTCACACGAACGAGGAAGCGTCGAAACTGGTCGCGCAGATTCTCGCCGAGCAAACCGTAGTGGAGCTGCCGAAGGCTGCGACGACCGTGCGGTCCGTCAGTGCGCGGCCCGCAGGAACGGTGTATGTCGACTACCTGCAGAATATCGTCGGCAAGAGCGTTGCATCGGTGTTTTCCGTGCGACCGCGCGAGGGCGCCACCGTCTCGACGCCGCTTGCATGGAGCGAGGTGACCGGGCGATTGAATCCCGGGCGATTCACGATGGACGTCGTGCTCGACGAACTCGAGGACCGTGGGGCGATCTGGCGTGAGGCGATGTCGGAAAAAAACAAACTTGACGCGTTGAGCTAGGCCGCGGTGGTCGGCGACGCACAGCGACAGCAGCCATCATCTGGACATCGGGTTGTGGACGAGACATTGGCAGGACGCGTTCAGCTCGGCCGGTCGGCCAGAAGGGCCCAATAGCGCGCCCACGCTTCGAGCCCTTCATGCAATCGATGCACCCGAAAGAACTCGTTCGGCGCATGGTAGTCCTCGTCGGCGGTCGAGAACGAAAAGAATACCGTGTCGATCCCCATGTGTCGCTGAAATAGCTCCGAGATCGGTACCGTTCCGCCCATGCTCACCATTAACGGCTTTACGCCATACACGTCGCTCAGTGCGCTCGCCGCGGCGCGAAGGGCGGGATGATCTGTCGGAATGCGGTACGCTCGGGCGCCGTGGTCTCCATGAGAGATTGCTAATCGTGTTCCGTGTGGCACGTGAGACTCGAGGTGCCGCGCGACGAGCGCCGCGATCTCCGCAGGATCCTGATCGGGGACAAGGCGGCAGGTGATCTTCGCGTGCGCTTCCGTCGGAATTACCGTCTTTTCACCCGGACCTTCGTACCCGCCCCACATGCCGTTGACCTCGAGCGTCGGGCGCGTCCAAAGGCGCTCAAGCGTGGAATAGCCCGGCTCTCCCACTGTCGCGGGCGCGCCGACCTGCTCGAGATACGCCGCCTCATCGAACGGCAACTCGGCGATCGACGATCGCTCGAGGTCGGAAAGGTCCTTTACAGAATCATAGAATCCGGCCACGGCGACGCGACCGCTGTCATCGTGCAGGGACGCGACGAGGCGCGCCATCGCGTGAAGCGGGTTGGCGACGGCTCCGCCGTGTCGGCCGGAATGCAGGTCCTTCGACGCCGCAGTGAGCGTGAACTCGAGGCCGGCGAGGCCCCGACTCGCCAGCGTGAGCGATGGTTCGTTGATGCGCCACATCGCTCCGTCGGCCGAAAGCACGAAGTCGGCGGCGAGCAAATCCCTGTGGTCGCGAATGAACGCGTCGAGGCTTGGGCTGCCAATCTCTTCCTCACCTTCGAACATGCATTTGATGTTCACCGGCAGGCGACCGGTCGTCGCAAAGAACGCCTGGGCGACCTTGATCGGGATCAGCATCGGCCCTTTGTCGTCCGACACGCCGCGTGCGTAGAGGCGTCCGTCGCGCACGGTGGGTTCGAACGGTGGGCTCTGCCACTTCTCTAATGGGTCGGGAGGTTGAACATCGTAATGTCCGTACACGAGGACCGTCGGCGCGCCGGAAGCACCCAGCCACTCGCCGTAGACAACGGGATTTCCGTTCGTCGCGATCACGCGAACGTCGAATGGTCCGGCCTCGCGCAACCGCGCGGCAACCCACTCCTGCGCGGCCTCGATGTCCTTCGCATGCGCGGGATCGGTGCTCACGCTTGCGATCGACGCGAATTCGATAAGCTCGCCGAGCGTTCGCTCGTGATTCGCTTTCAGATAGTCGAGAACCGGCGCGACGTCGGCCATCACTTGCCTCCGTCGACCGAAATCACCTGCCCGGTGATCCAACCAGCGTAGTCTGACGCGAAGAACAGGACCGCGTGCGCGATATCGTCCGGCGCGCCGAGCCGCTTGAGTGCGATCTTCTCGATCAACGCACGCTGGCCGTCTTCGCCGTACGACTCCCATTGGCGCTCGGTCGTCGCATTCGAGCGGACAAAACCCGGCGCGATGTTGTTCACGGTAATTCCCCACGCCCCAAGCTCATGTCCGAGTTGCCGCGTAAGTCCAATCTGTGCCGCCTTCGCCGACGCGTATGCCTGGATCCCGGT
>JBDTAE010000276.1:0-9136 GCA_039924785.1 Gemmatimonadaceae bacterium
TCGAACCGTCGTGTCGCGCCGCGGTGGAATGCGAAAGATCGCACTGTCGCGGAGACGGCGGGAAGTGGTGTCGATCGGCACCGGGCGCCCCGGTCTGATCGGCGTCGCCGCGCCGGGCACGACAACCTGTGGCGCGAGCTTCCCGACGACATCGTTTCGCGATTCACGCATCGCGTTGGGTCGCTGCACGCCGTTCGTCTGGAGAACGGAACGTTGGTGCACGCATTCTCGCGCGACCTTCCGAATGGCCTGACGGTCGACGCGTACATGGATGCGCACACCGACAGCTTTGAGTCGCTCGTGCGCGAGATGCCGGTCGACATCGTCGCGCATCCAACGCTCGTCGCGCTGCCGTTTCGAAAGGTCGACACCGACATTCTGTGGAACGAGGAGCGCGAGGCGCGAATGGTCGAAGCGCTCTTTGCGGCTGGGACGGCGTTCGAGATTTCGTCGCGCTATCCTCCGCACGAGCGACTCGTCCGCCGCGCGGTCGACCGCGGTGTTCGCATCTCCCTCGGCTCAGACGGTCATACGCTGGAGCAGGTTGCGGACGTCGAGCGACCATTGGCGACGGCGCGCGCGCTCGGTGCACGCGATGAGGATTTGTACGATCCAACCCGGCACGGGTCGAAGACCGGCGGCGCCGGCGCGACGACCGCGAAATGATTCGCTACCGCGCGCGATGGGTCGTTCCCGTATCCTCGCCGTCGATCGCCGACGGCGTCGTTGTAGTCGACGGGAGCACAATCGCGTACGTCGGCGGCATCGACGACGCCCCCGACGGCGACGATGAGAATCTCGGCAACGTGCTTCTCATGCCGGGCCTCGTCAACGCGCACTGTCACCTCGAGCTCACCGCCATGCGCGGCTTTCTCGAGGATCTCGATTTTCGGAGCTGGATCCTCCGTCTCGTGAGTGCGCGCCGTGCGGTGCTCGATCGCGACGCGCTGCTTGACTCCGCGCGGTTTGGACTGGAAGAGGGAATTCGCGCCGGAATTACGAGCTATGCGGACACGTGCGAGTCCGGCGTGGTGTTGCAGGCGATGCGCGAAGCCGGCGTGCGCGGCATCATGTATCAAGAGGTCTTCGGTCCCGATCCGTTGCAGTGCGCCGATCAAATTGCCGCCCTCAAGACGACTGTCGAAGGACAGCGATATCTCGAGACGCCGCTGGTGCGCGTCGGCGTTTCCCCGCATGCGACGTACACCGTATCGGACGACCTCTTTCGCGCGACCGCGGATCTTGCGCGCGAGCAGAAGCTTCCCGTCGCCATACATATCGCCGAGAGTGCGATGGAGCAGGAGCTCGTCGTCGACGCGACGGGCGGTTTTGCCGACGGGCTCCGCGCCAGAGGCTTCACGGTCGAATCGCGCGGGCGCACGCCCGTGAGTCTTCTCGAAAAACTCGGCGTCCTCGATCTGTCGCCGCTGTTGATTCATTGCGTGCGGATCGACGGCGCTGACATCGCGGCGATCGCGCGATCGCGGTCGCCGGTCGCTCATTGTCCGGCGTCGAACGCCAAGCTGGGACATGGCATCGCGCCACTCGGCCAGTTGCTCGCGGCAGGAATCACAGTCGGGCTCGGCAGCGATTCGATGGCGAGCAACAACCGGATGGACATGCTCGAGGAAGCGAGAATGGCGTTGCTGATGTCTCGCAGCCGATCGGGTTCGTTGAACGCTCCGACCGCGCAGGACGTGTTGGAGCTCGCGACGATTGGCGGCGCGAAGGCGATTGGAATTGGCGACGCGGTTGGAACGCTCGAGCCGGGGAAGCAGGCGGACCTTGCGGCGTTTTCGCTCGACGCTGTCCCCCCGACCTACGATCCAGTCACCGCCGCTGTCTTTTCGACCACGGGTGCGCGCGCTCGCTTCGTGTGTGTGGCGGGAAGCCCGCTGTTGCGCGACGGAACCCTGGTGTTGAAGCGGGACGGGTTGGCTGAGCGAATGCAGTCGTTGGCGGATGCGTTGAGCGAATGGCAGGCGTCTCAACCCGCGGGTTCGCCGTGATTTTCGCGTCGGCTCGATCGAGCCAGTATCTTGTCGCCTCTGTGGCAGCAGCGTAGCTTGATTGGGTGATCCCTTCCCGCGCACGGCAATTGTGCGTTGGGACTGCGGTGCGAATCGCCCGCTTCACTCCCGCCTGACGTTTGGCGGGAGTTCGCGTACCGGCCCCCGTGGAGGTGTGCGTGATCGTTGGCTGTTTGGCGTTGAACGCCTCGTACGAGCCTTTGACGATGGTCCCGATGCGCCGGGCCCTTCGCCTCGTGATCGACGGCAAAGCCGAGATCGTCGAGGCGGATGAGGATCGGTTGGTGCGATCGGAGCGGATGTCGATGCCGCGCCCCGTCGTCATTCGATTGACGAAGTTCATCCACGTGCCGCGCAGATTCCGCCGGCAGGTGACGAACACGTTTCTGTTCGCTCGCGATCACTATCGCTGTCAGTACTGCGGGCGGCACATGACGGAGCTCAAGCCGCGGGAGTCGCTGACGCGCGATCACTTGATTCCGCTGTCGCGCGGCGGGGGCAACGAGTGGACGAACGTTGTCGCCGCGTGCGGCCCATGCAACACGCGCAAGGGAAATCGGCTGCCGGAAGAGATCGGGATGATTCCGATGACGCATCCGGTCGAACCGCACTTTGTGCATTTGAGCTGGGCGGTGCGGAAGCTTACGCCGACGCAGGCGCACTACATCAAGACGTTCTATGGAACGGGCGTGCTGCATCATCTCGAGCAGCTCGAGCATCGGGTGCGGGTGCCGCACTAGGTTGCCGGTGGTCTGCATGAGGAGACGGGGCGCATCGGCGAATTGCTGATGCGCTTTTCGTTTCTTAGCAGCGTCGATTACACGACACGAGCGCCGAGTGCTTTCCTGAACCACGCCAGATTTGGCGCGTCACGGCGCGCGCTATAAGATTCAGTACCTGACGATTTGGAGGTACCGATGTCGCGCTTCTCTGGGTTGCTCCGCCGCACTCCGGCGCCCAGGCGACACCGCTCCTTCTTCCAAATTCGGCAACTGCGGCTGGTGTCGCACGCGTCGAATTTCGTCGCAGCTCATTCCGCTGTTCGGCATTCCGGCATGCACCTGCTGCCGCGAAACATTCGCGGCGCTCGCCGATGACGCTCATGCGAAAACCTAGCCGGTGATCATTGGTTTCGGAGTATGACAATGAATCTGAGAAGGCAGGTCCGTGGCGCCGTTGGAATCATGGGTATATGGGCAGCCGTATTCGGCCTCGCGGGCGTTGCGTTACTGATTCCGCTGTACGCTCTCGGCGCATTCCCACGGTTCGAGTTCAGCGGGTTTGTCCGAACCGTCGTCAACGTGTTCGTTCGCTGGGCATTCGGCGGAGCCGGGATGGGCCTCGCGTTCGCCGCCGCAGTGGCGCTCGGCGAGCGCGGGCAAGCGTTTGTCGCGCTGTCGCCGCGGCGGTTTGTGGCGTGGGGATTCGGTGCCGGAGCGATTGTCCCGACGGGCATGGCAACCATCTACGTGCTGACGGGCCATAGTTCGATTGCCATCAATCTGCGGACCGGGTTGATCTTCGCCGGCATCTGCGGAGCGCTTGGTGCTTCGTTGGCGGCTATGACTTTGCGAGCAGCACTTGGCGCACCCGTCGCGTTCGACGAGACTCCTCAAGTCGCAGTGCGGGTGATCTGAAGAACGCCGAACGGGGATAGAGGGCCAATCGAATTGGCCCGCTCGCGAGCGTTCTTATATGATTGCTTTGCAGCTCACGCCGAACGTACTCTTCGCGCGCCCCAGCCTCCGCGCCGCTCCGCCGAGGTGGCAATGCCTCGTTCGCGGTGTTGGTGCGCTTGTGGTCTACCGCGTCAACCCGAGCCTTCGCCCGGATGATCGCCATTCTGCTCACGAGGAGCGGCTGGTACTAATAGGGAGGTCCAGCGCCGACCGGCTGCTGGCCGTTATGTTTACCGATCGCGGGGCTGAGCGAATCCGATTGATCAGCGCGCGACCTGCAACGCGCCCCGAGCGCAATCAGTATGAAGAAGCCGGTGAGTAAGAAGCGGGCTGGCGCCCGCCGCGCGAAGATCGCGCCTGACGAGATTCGCCCGGAATACGATTTTTCGGATGCGCAACCGAATCCGTATGCGGCGCGATTCCGATCCGCCGTGACGGTCGTCGTTCTTGATGACGACGTCGCCGAGACGTTTCCAGACCCCGCCTCCGTCAACGACGCGTTGCGCGCGCTCGCCAAGATTGCGAATCGACCAACGAAACGGCGGAGTTCGCGGCGACGCACTGCCTAACGTGCGTCGTCGTCACTTCGGATAGCACCTCGCTCGTTGAGGCCGCGAATGACGCTCTCCAAGGGCGCGTGGGTGTCGAGATACCGATGGTCACCGCACGCTATGAGCCTGAGGCGCATGCCGTCATCCTGACTTTGCGCCCGGACGCAACGCCTGGAATCGTTTGGCAGAATCTAGTCTAGGCGGAACTGTGCGGATCCTCGACGATGGCCGCGGCGTCATTACGCCACGACAATAGTTCCGGACGGTCAAAGCGAGAATACTCTCGGCGTTTCAGTCACCTTTCAAGAGTCTTGACTCATGAGCGCGTCTCTTCTCTACCGACGCGTTGGTCGACAGACGATTGGCCGACGCGCCACCAATACGATTCTTAGAGCGGTTCATCTTCGTCAGCCTGATCGTCGCGGCCTCGTGCCAGGCCACCACCACACCCGCGTCCGTGACCGGCCCCGCGGCTGACATCGCAACACTTGCGAGCCGAGCGTTCGGCGGACGTCATCCCGGCACGGCGGGCGGCGATTATCGACGGCACCGATCCGACGCTGCGCACGGAGTACATCGTGATCGGCGCGCACTTCGACGCCCTCGGCCAGTCACCTGACAAAGCGTTCGATCCCCAGAACTTTTTCGCGATGCGCGCTGGCGCGGACGACAACGCCTCGGGCACGTTCATCGCCGATCCGCCGGTTCCAAAACGCTCCATCATGCTCATGCTCAATTTCGACATGATCGGGCGCTTGAGTGGCAACCACTTGCTCGTCGAAGGCGTCGCGGAACACTCTGCGTTGCGACTTGCGGTCGATCGCGCCGCGGCCGCTACGGGTCTCCGAGCGGACTTTATCGCGGACCGCGAGTTGTCGGATCACTCGAGCTTGGCCGCCCAGGACATCGAGGTCATCGCGCTGTCGTCGGGCGGACATGTCGACTATCACAAGACCACCGACGTCGCCGCCCGCATCAACGTGCCAGGCCTCGGGCGTGTGATCGATTTCGCCGAGGCGATCGTTCGCCAGCGAGACGCGCGGTAGCGCCGGGGTTTCGAAGCCGACCAATAGGCTCTTTCCACGTGGAGCGACGATCGACGCGGGATGGGTGACCGGGCAGTTAGCAGACGTCAACCGCGTGATCTTGGCCCTCGCCAGGAGTGCCCCATTGCCTTCGTCGTCTCCCACCAATCATTGATCAGGTCTTTCATTGTGATCTCCATGAACGTCCGCGCGTCCGGCGGCCCGACGTGTTCCGGACCCGTCTCGTGCCGCACGAACCACCGACGCTGGCGTTTCGGCCCGAGTAGCACGATCCGGCAATAAAGGACACATCCGTCGTCGGTTTGAACAACCATCTCGTCCTCCAGCTTATCGGTCATCGATTCCTCTGACTATTTATGAATGCACGCCGAACGACCCAAGCATCGGTCGGGCGCGTCATGCGACCGTCATCTCGCCTCGCAGGGACGAGTGAAAGTGGCATGAGACGTTCCATATGAATGCAAAACCCGCAAAGGGAAGAGCGTCCCGGCACCGTGTGGCGGTGCCAGAACGCTCAATTGACTGTGTTACGGGCGCGTCACGTCCACGCGATCAGGCCGGCCGCGACGAGGACCAGCGTCCACGTGACGATGACGGAAAATACGTTCGGTTCCATGTGAATCTCCTAAAGAGCAAGGTTGGTTGTCGTTGAACGGTGGTCCTACAGCCAAGACAGGCCACTTCCGACGAATAGGCTCGCGGGTGTGATCGCGTCGGTCGGCGTACGCCGGTATCTCGCTACACTGCTCTATGAGGTGAAGCCAAATGATCCGGCGATCCTCTGCGGTGCCGCGCTTGTGCTCATCCTCGTTGCGACGATCGCGAACTACATACCCGCGCGGCGTGCGGCGCGTACGAATCCCGTGACGGCGTTGCGGACGGAATGACGCGGCTGAGGTTCGTCCGCCGTGCCCCAGCGGACGAGGGAGATCGGCATTCGCATCGCCCTCGGCGCGACCGCGGGCCGGGTTCGCGGCGCGGTGATCAGTGAGGCGATGGTCGTCGTCGGCACGGACTCGCTGGTTGGCCTCGTCACGACGATCGAATCGACCCGCCTGCTGCGCACGCAGCTCTTTGGCGTGAGCCCGATCGATCCGCTGTCGCTCGCCACCGCGTGCGCGCTGCTGATCAGTGTGGGATTGGCCGCGGCATACTTTCGGCTCGCTACGCGACGCGCATCGATTCGGCGCGCGCGCTTCGCTCGGACTGACCGCAGTCGCCCTGCGGCCGTAGGCGGCACTCGAATCGAGTCTCTCCCCAATAACATATTGCCTGACTCAAAACATTCGGCGAGTCGCCTGAGCGCTCTCGCCTGGCTTCTCGCCTGGCTTCTCGATTGGCCATTTGGCCATCAAGGGCGCACCGCGGTCGAAGCGGGGAACGGCGCGGCAACTATGGGTGGCCGTCGGTGATCGGGCTAATCACGGCGCGCGCAGTCGGGTTTTGGTCGTTGTCGACGACGAGACAGAACCGTCGGTCGGCTCGTCTGCCGTGTTAGCCAAGCACAAGGTTTCTGTACAGACCTACTTCGACTTCGATCACTCTACGAGCAAGGCCTTCAACAGTCTGGGGAACGCCTATGTACTTAAATCGTGCTCGACGACCGAGGTCGCCTGCGCTTCGAGAATCCCACGACGGCTCGAGACGCGCCGGTACGAGCGGCGCCGAGTTGGGCGGCCACGCTTGCTATTCCTCGGTCCCCTGCCCGACATTTCAGCTATGGCTACCCCGGCTTTTGACTTCGAGGCGCTACGTCGCCTGCCCGTTGCCGATCGGCTTAAGCTCGTGGGCGATCTTTGGGATTCCATTGCGGAAGAATCGCCAGATGAGGCATTCCCGATGACGCCCGAACTCGCCGCTGAGCTTGATCGTCGTCTGGCCGATGCCGACGCACATCCCGAGGGTGGCATGCCATGGGAAGAAGTGCGAGCCAATATTCTTCGCCGTCACGCGCCGTAGCTGCACGGTTCATGAGCGACGGCGGCGAGGACGATACAGGCGACCAGCTCGCGCTCGTTCTCAGCGATCGGGCCACCGTTGAGCTCAACGAGGCGGTCGCGTCGTACGAAACGGAGAGATCAGGATTGGGGCTTGCATTCCTCGCGGCCGTCGATGCCGTCCATGCACTGCTTCGCCGCCATCCGCAGATTGGCGCGGAGGTCCGCCCCCGCATCCGGCGCGCGTTGCTTCGTCGTTTTCCTTATGGCGTATTCTACGTGATCAATGAACGGCATATTCGCGTTCTCGCAATAATCCATTCGCATCGTCATCCCGCACGCTGGCCGCGTCGCGCATGAGGCCTAACATTCGTCGCACTCGACGAGCGAGTTGCGGATTGCTCGCTGCGCTCGCCTTTATTTGATTCGCTCGCAAGTGAACTTTTGCGTTAGGCAGAAACCGACCATCCGCGCGCGACCTCCATGGATCCAATACTTCTAACGATCTGGCAGTTTGTTCGCGGCGATTTGCCGGCGGCACCGTTTGAACAGTGGCTGTACCACAGTCCGTCGTAAGTTCGGCTATCAAACGAAATTCTCTACTCGGTCAAAGACCGAGGTGGCGCGCGGCCGACAGCAAAATCGCGGTGCTGCGTGCCGTACTATTTGCAAACGTGGATACGGTTATTCGGCAATGCGTTCGCGCCGGCGTCGTCGCAATTGTCGAAAACAAACTCGTACTGGACGGAGGCGCGCACGTGTCTGTGGCTCAACGATGCGGAACGACCGACGCATCAATCACAGCCTTCCGCGCTGCCGCGGTAAACAGAGGATGTGTTGACCGAAGCTCGAGGACCGTTAAGGAGTCGACGCGGCCGGCGGTATCCACGACGAACTGCAGCAGAACGGTACCTTGGATCCCGCCGCACAGGAGAATAGATGGATAGGCCACGGCCCTGAACCGTAATATCGGCGGCGTATCGACCAAACAATCGGGATACGATGCCGTATCAACACCCGCGTTACCGGTAGGCATTGGATGCTGTTGCGTCGCGATGCATCGATTGCGCTGGACGACCGGCGCTTGCGCACCCGCAAAGAGAGGAAACAACAGGGCCGCGAAAACAATGCTGCGCGCCACACCAGGCATCAGTGGCGCCGGGAGCGCCTCGACGCTGCCGCTGCAACGTGGGTGGAACCTGGGGATGACCGTCGACGGCAACAATGACCTCACGGAAGGCGGTTTGGAATGGCGCGCCGCGAGCGGCGGCTATTTTCAGACATTTGGCATACCAGTTCTTCAGGGCCGAGGACTGAGCGACATCGACGTTCACGGTGGGCATCCAGTCGTCGTCGTGAGTCAATCGCTCGCGAAACGGTATTGGCCGAACGAGAGTCCGATCGGCAAGCTGATCTGGGTCGGACGATTCAAGGGCAAACCCATGGCGCCGATCTTCGACGAGCCGGCGCGCGAAATGGTCGGCGTCGTGCCGGATCTGAAGGACATGTCTCTTGATCAGCTCCGCCCACGCCACACGGTGTGGATCCCGGTGACGCAGGTACCGCGCGGATTGGTCCATCTTCCGGTATTCGTCGTTCACGCCGCGGACGCGGCCGCCGGCGCGCGTGCATTGCGGCAAGCGATTGCTGAAGCTGATCCACGCATGCCGCCGCCCGACATTGCGTCGATGCGCGATGTGGCGGCGGCGTCTCTTGCCCCACGGCGGTTCAGTCTCGTGCTGATGTCGGTGTTCGCAGCGCTTGCGCTGACGCTGACGAGCGTGGGCATTTACGGAGTCGTTCAATACTCCGTGGAGCGCCGCGTGCAGGAGATCGGCGTGCGAATGGCGCTTGGCGCCCGCTCGCGCGAGGTCGTAACGCTGATCGTTGCTC